>CALDEN010000087.1 GCA_937942405.1 uncultured Saprospiraceae bacterium | reverse complement strand
TTTGGCCTTAGAGCGTAATATATCTTCCAGTGCTTCTGCGAGTAAGTCTGCTCCTTTCTGATCCGTCAATCGTCCTATAAATCCGATCAATGGTCTTCTGGCCTTGAGCCCAAATTGCTTGAGCAAAGCAGTTTTGTTCTTACTTTTAAAGGATGCCCATTTACCATCTGTCAATGTATCTTCTAGGTATGTATCCATTTCTGGATTCCAGAGTTCGGTATCTACGCCATTGAGTATTCCGCTGCACTTATGGCCTTCCATATGATAGAGTTGAGTCATGTTGCCCGCTTCATTCATGATTTCTTTCATGTAATTGGGCGATACGGTATTGACCTTCCATGCACATTTTATACCTGTAGCTAGGCTATTTATCTTGTGATCCCAGTCGAGTAGTCCATCGTGCTTACTGTCATACGGCGGTAAGAAGTGGGCTATAGGCCAATCAAACTCTCCCTTGTACATCCCATTATGAATGGTGACGACTGTAGGGATATCTTTCAAGGATTTATAGGCGGTGGCATACTTAACCATAAAAGGAATCAATCCCGTCATATGATCATGACAATGCAATACATCAAAAGTCATTTTTCCTTTGGCTAGCCAATCGACTACTGCGGTCTGGAAAGCAATATTACGCTGTGGCTCATCTCTATATCCGTGACCATCCGTATCGAGATAAATATTCTCTCTATCAAATAAGCCAGGAAGGCTCACACAGTAAAATGGAAAATCCAAATCATTTTTGACCAGAGTCTCTATTGTATACTTGATCGGATATGGTCCTACGCTAAATGCTCCTTTGGCGACTTCTTTAAACTTACGACCGACAAACCATTTGTTCCCATATTTGGGAATGATCACGGATGCCTCTATTCCTGCTGAGGGTAGATATATCGGTAGAGCACCCACCACATCTCCCATACCACCTGCCTTGGCCGCTGGATAACATTCCGAACTGATATGTAGTACCTTCTTCACCTTATTGTTTTTTTAGTATTATTCCTGCTAGAGGAGGTAATTGGATCGTGATAGAATGTTCTCGACCGTGAGCAGGTATGTTCTCACTCTTCATAAGACCGTTTACCACGTTGCTGCCCCAGTAGGTGCTGGCGTCACTATTGAATATCTCTTTATATTTTCCTTTTTCATTGACCCCGAGTCTATAGTCTGTTCTCACTACTGGAGCAAAGTTAAGTACAACCAGGACGGATTCTTCATCTCCCTTACGGTAAAAAGCAAGCACGGTATTCTCGGCGTCAGAGTAATCGATCCATTCAAAGCCTAGTGGGGTGTAGTTATGTTCATAGAGAGCGGGCTCTGCCTTGTACACTTGATTGAGAGATCTAAGGACATCCTGTATTCCTTTGTGACTATTGTTTTCTAATAGGTTCCAGTGGATTTCTTCGTTTACATTCCACTCTGCTCTCTGGCCGAGCTCGCAACCCATAAAGAGGAGTTTCTGTCCGGGGTGGGTATACATATACGTGTATAGTAACCTGAGATTGGCAAACTGCTGCCAGTCATCTCCCGGCATCTTACTCAAGAGGGACTTCTTGCCATGTACCACTTCATCATGCGATAAGGGTAGGACATAGTTCTCAGAAAAGGCATAGGTCAGACTTCTACTGATATCTCCATGATGATATTTCCGATGTATTGGATCGAGCGAAAAGTATTCTAGGGTATCGTTCATCCAGCCCATCATCCACTTCAGCCCAAATCCTAGGCCATTATGATGCACTGGCTTGGTTACTCCTGGAAAGGCGGTGGACTCTTCTGCGATCATTTGACTGTAGTCAAAATCTCCATAGACCGTTGCATTTAGATCTTTTATAAAGTCGACAGCGGCTAAGTATTCGTTACCTCCAAATTGATTGGGTGACCATTCTCCTTCTTTACGAGAGTAATCTAAGTATAACATCGATGCTACGGCATCTACTCTCAGTCCATCGACCTGATACTCTTGCATCCAGAAATGTGCACTAGAGAGGAGTATCGATCGTATCTGAGGTCGCTCGTAATTGAATATCAGACTGTTCCAATCTGGATGAAAGCCTTTTGCCTTTTCTGGATGCTCATATAACTGTGAGCCATCAAAATCGGCGAGTGCATGCTCATCACTCGGAAAGTGTGCGGGTACCCAATCTAAGTAAACGCCGATCCCTGCCTCATGCAATTTGTCGATCAGATACTTCAGATCTGCGGTGTCTCCATATCGACTACTCGGAGCAAAATATCCTGTACAGAGGTATCCCCATGAGGGGTAATACGGATGCTCCATCACCGGCATAAACTCCACATGCGTAAATTCCATATCGACCAGGTAAGCGACCAATTCCTCTGCCAATTCATTATAATGCAATGATCTAAATGATCCTGCTTTTTTCTTCCAGCTACCGATATGTAACTCATAAATGGACATGGGACTCGCTAGGGCATTTGCATCAGCTCGTTGTATCTTCCAATCCTGTGATAGGTATTCATACTCATCGTACCAGACGATGCTCGCTGACTTAGGAGGCATCTCGTACTTACGAGCAAACGGATCTGCTTTTTCTCGTACCTCTCTGTCGTGATTAGAGTATATTCTGTATTTGTAAAGATCGCCTTTCTTTACATCTGGAATGAATCCTTCCCAAATTCCACTGCCATCCCATCTGACATTAAGTTCATGTTCATCTCCAGACCAGTAGTTGAAGTCTCCGATGACTTGGACTTTCTGAGCGGCCGGTGCATAAACGGAGAAGTAAATGCCATCCTTGCCATCTACGGTCATTCTGTGACTTCCAAACTTATTATAGAGTTGGGTATGCTTGCCAGCCTCAAATAAGTCAATATCAAAATCTGTAAATAGCGTATATGGAATTGTTTTGGTCGGCACGGATGAGATTTCTTCTAATATATTAAGAATATTCTAATGCTTTGTGGACCTAGGATTATTAATTTTTAAAATCTTCATTTTCCACGAATTTTATTCATTATTAAGTCGTAATAGATGATTATGAATGGATCTGTCTGAAGTATTTATGATCTGGATTCTGAAAAAAAGGGTAGTGACTATGATTAATAACTATGTTGTGTCGGCCTTGTTTTCCTAGTAAATTGTACAAACTCGTAGTAGAAGGATATGTTTATCAGATGATTGTACATATTTATCATGTACCCAGTATCCTTAATTTGACTAATTACACCATGACTGTAAAAGCTAGAAACCTGAATGCCATCTGTCTTATAGGCGATGCCTATAAGTAATCCAGCATCCAAGGTTTTATGGAATCTAAACCATTCCTGACTTTGAGATAATAATATTGCACTGTACAGGCTTAGGTTAAAATGAAAATTTTTATAAATTTTGAATTGTTGGGTATGCTGCAATTCATTTCCAACGCTTTTTATTTCACTAAGCTTAATTTGTCTTGATCATAAACACAAAGTCGTCTAGTACTTTGATCAGTTCTTTTATGTTGCCATCTGTTTTGCCAGAAGGGATCGTAATGTCTTCACTGGTAGATTGTAATAGACTGAGGGCATAAGAAGCCTT
>CALDEN010000086.1 GCA_937942405.1 uncultured Saprospiraceae bacterium | reverse complement strand
TGAAAATGCCGTATCAGATAGCTTATGAAATATTTTAAAGATCAAGGCAGAAAACGCAGGCATAGCCTTAGCTACGGCGAGTATTTCTAACGATGATATTTGAAATATTTCATGTTAGATATGCGTCATTTTCAATGTTAATTGGTATTAGTTCGTAACCACCATTTTTTAATTAATCAACAGAAAAATATGAAATCAATAGGAAAAATAAGTTTGTTACTTTTTCTCATGTCTCTATGCCTGGTATCTTGTAGAAACGATGAGGATAATGAAGGACCTACCACAACGATCCCGGTAGAGCCGCCACAAATAAATGTTCAGTCTAGTATATATGGACTAGTAAAAGATAATCAAGGTGTCGGAGTAGAGGGAGCTTCAGTAGAAGTAGATGGAGAATTAATAGGACAGACAGATGTAAATGGAGCCTTCAGTACAGGAACTATGCAGATGAATCAGTATGGAACTCATGTAAGCGTCACAAAAGATGGTTACTTTTTAGGGTCTAAATTTGTTCAACCAGATAATGGACAAAGGGTGTATACTGAAATGAAATTAGTATCTAGAACCAAGAGTGGAGAATTTACGGCAGCAAATGGTGCTACGATCACTTCTAATGGTAACGCCACTATAGAATTTGGATCAGCAGTTATTGCAGATAAGGATGGTAACGTATACTCTGGAAATGTAAATGTATTTTCACATTGGTATGACCCGAGTAGTGCAAGCTTAATGGCTACTATGCCAGGTGATTTAAGGGCGGTAAATGCCGATCAAGAATTTCAGCAATTAGGTACTTATGGAATGATGGCTGTAGAATTAGAGGACGATAATGGAAACGAGTTGAATATTCTAGAAGATAAATCTGCTACAGTTACATTTCCAGTTCCTGCAAGTTTATTGGATGGTGCACCTTCTACTATTCCATTATGGCATTATGATGAAGATGCCGGGTACTGGTTAGAAGATGGTTCGGCTCCATTGGTAAACGGAGAGTATATCGCAGAGTTAGCTCATTTTTCATTTTGGAATTGTGATATCCCAGAAAACTTTATTGATTTGACAGGTAAGCTGTTAAGCTCAACCGGTAATGGATTAGATTTATCACTAATTAAATTTACCGCAGCTGATGCTACTTATGGTTATGCATATACCCAGTCGGATGGAATATTTTCACTAAAAGTACCTAAAGATCAAGAACTTACAATGGAAGTTTCAGATTACTGTGATGATGTGATCTATTCCGATGTCATAGGGCCTTTTGCAGTTAATACAACTCTGCCAGATGTATCTATTACTGCAAACTCATCTACGATGTATGATATCTCGGGTAAATTAAATAACTGTACAGGTGGTCCCATTACTAATGGTTACTTGAAAATGCAAAGACCCAATGGAGGTTATTCTATTTTGTATCCAAATGACCAAGGAGAGGTTTCCACTGTGTTTATGAATTGTGATGCCATAAGTGAACTTACTCTAATAGCCTATGATTTTGATGATAATTTAGTGAGTGATGAAACGACATTGTCTATTTCTGGAAATCCTTTGAGTTTTGGTACGCTATCTACATGTAGTCAAAGTGCAGAACATTTTGATGTAAACTATAATGGCGAATTATTTACGATTATCGATCCGTACGGAGGAGCAGAAGGTGATGGATTTTATATAGAAGGTTTAGGAGTGGATTCTCTTAATGTAAGTCTTTACGTGGAGACTTCCGATATCAATACACCTCTAGTACCAGCATATATGCAGGTAGGTGGAATAGACAATAATGGAGATTGGTTTCAGGGCTCTTGTCAAGGATGTACTAATTCTGAGATTACACTCACAGAATCTGCAATGTCTGTGGGAGATTATTATGAAGGAACATATGATGTAGAGCTTCCAAATGAGATTGGAGTTATATTGAATTTTAGTGGAAGTTTTAGAGTAGAACGTGAAAATTAGAAAATCGAAATAATAATTGTGGAGGGTTGAGCCAATAATTCAATCCTTCACTTTTTACTTTAAAGTATTTATGACTTTAGCAGAAATAATTCATAGCTGTATTCAACAAAAATCTCAGGGACAAAGAGCTCTGGTGACAAAGTATGCTCCTATGCTTATGACTGTTTCTCGCAGATATGCCATGGCTCATTATGATGCTGATGATATTTTACAAGATACATTTTTACAAGTCTTTAAATCTATAGCACAGTTTAACGAATCTCGAGGAAGCTTTGAGGGATGGATTAGAAAAATTTGTGTAAACACCGCTCTAAAAGAAATCCGAAAGAAAAGATTTGTAACCACTGGAGAAGAAGATGATAGATTACATTTATCAATAGATCCCGAAATATATCAAAAATTAAATGCGGAAGAGCTAATGAATCTGATCCAAGAATTGCCTGAAAAATATCGAATAGTATTTAATCTAAATTGTATCGAAGGTTATAGCCATAAGGAAATAGCACAAATGCTCGGAATAGAAGAGCCCTCATCTAGATCTAATCTGTCTAGAGCAAAATCTATTTTGAGAAAAAAAATTTTAGTGAATAAAAAGAGAAAGCTATGGGTAAGGACCGCTTAGAAGATTATATAAAAGAGCAGTTGGTAAATCATGAATCTACTGTAGATGCTGATGCCGTCTGGAATAGGCTTCAAAATAACAAGAAGAAAAAACGACCTTTCTTATGGCTATCGGCTTTAGGACTAATCATAGTAGCGGGTCTGACAGGTATCTATCTAATGACCCAGGAATCGAATAAATTAGAATTAGAAAATAAAAAAACAATCCTTGCAGAAAACGACGTACTACGGGAAATAGATATTTCAATGGATGTCTCGTCTTCCTCACAATCAGATAGAAGCATCAGTAGTGAAAATGCCAGAAATGATAAGGCTTCAGAGAATAGTGTAGCCTCAGTAGTTACCGCAAAAGAAAAAGGTATAATAAAACGTATAAATGGAGATAAACAAAACGCTGACTCAGTGAGCATTGCAGATGCTAATGACAATGCAGTGGTAAATGCTTCTTATGGCTTACTTGTCACACGAGATTTGCAAAAATATAAACTTAATGAAGCACTCATAAACGGTAAAGTAGAGAGTCAAGCTACCCGATCTATTGTAAATAGTTCGATAGAGAATACCAATATAACATCTCTTTTGAGTATCGATATGTTGGATAGAATAAATTCGGAGATGTTAAATCATCAGAGACAGATGGACGTATTGCAGATAGAGATAAGTTCACCTTTTAATAAGGAGGAAACGATGGATACCTGGCAAAGTTACGTAGGTGTTTCTACGGCTTATTATAAAGGAAGTAGATCGCTAAGAAGCTTAGATTCATTAGATACGACGCTGAGTTTAAGATCTGAGGGAGAAGAATTTGTAGAAGCATGGGGAGTAGGTCTTGAATATATATTAGAGCATAAATCAGGTTTATTTTTAGGAACAGGGCTAGCTTATAGACAGATAAATGATAGAGCTAAGCTTGAGGAGCAGTCGAGAGAGTTGCTAGTACCGACTCCTATAGAATTGCAAGGGCAGGGTGTTTTTGCAGAAATCACTAATGTTGAAAGAGTACGATATCATAAAATAGGTATGATAGATATTCCATTGTTTGTCGGATATACACTGAAGCAAGGTAGAAATGCTTTTTCATTCCGTACTGGGATTAATATAAATCTCAGGACATACAGTAGAGGTCAGATCATAGACTCTCAATTGCAAGATAATGGAGAATACGGAGCTGTATTAAGAAGTGTAGAAGATGAGGTGTTATTCCGTAACAGAGTAGGGTGGTCCTCTCAAATAGAATTAGGATATCATCGCTTAATTAATGATAGTTTTGAATTAGCCATAAAACCGACTTTTAGATTTTACAATAGTGCGTTTAATGACGAAAGTAATAATCCTATCGAGCAGCGATATAAGCATTTTGGTTTAAAGATGACTTTGTCAAAACGATTTTAGTTGAGATAGTTGTGCGTTAAACCATGCCTTCTCTGTAAGTAGATCTTCTGATTTTATTTTAGATAATAGCTTTTCCTTTTTGATTATATCAAAGGTCTGAAGTCGTATCATTTTGCGGAGATAAGAGATAAAGGTCTTGTAATTCTGTCTGTGATAGCCGATGATTTTTTTTCTGATAATATACATCTCCATACTGTCGAGATGAGATTCTAGAAGCATATGCTCATTGAGTTCGTAGTAGATTTTTGCCTGTAGGTTTTTGGCCGCAAGGTTTATTAGATGATCTTTAAAATCTGCTTCGAGTATATTGTCTCTAGCGAGTTCTAGTTCCTTTTTGTAATAGTGGATCAGTGCTTTGTTTAAATGGTAGGAACTCTTCAGTTCTGCTTTTTTAAGATGGTCCTTGTAGGTTTCTGTAAAATAGTCTGCCCATTTAAAATCATCAGCACGGATCGCCATCATAGCGATATTTCGATAGGTGTATCTCGATAGTTTACCGTTGATGAGGAGGTGTTTTGCTTTTAGGGCTTC
>CALDEN010000085.1 GCA_937942405.1 uncultured Saprospiraceae bacterium | reverse complement strand
TGGAGGAGGAGATGAGCAGAATTCAGAGCTCCGTCCTTTTGAGTTCGGAGATACCCTGGATAAAATAGCCATTTCGGAATCACTCCGTAATGCTCAGATAAACCATGGCATCGGAGAATTTAAACTGACTCAAGAGGACTTACAAGTTCATGAGACATTCTATAAAAGTCAGATGAGTACGGTACTGATGATCGACATCTCCCATTCCATGATACTATATGGGGAGGATCGGATCACTCCTGCTAAAAAAGTAGCCATGGCATTGGCTGAACTTATAAAGACGAGATACCCTAAGGATACCTTGGATATACTGGTATTCGGTAATGATGCATGGACGATCGAAGTTAAGGATCTGCCCTATTTAAAAGTCGGCCCTTATCACACAAATACAGTGGCAGGTCTGGAACTGGCTATGGATATTTTGCGTAAGCGTAAAAACCCCAATAAGCAGATCATGATGATTACAGATGGGAAACCTACCTGTATTAAAAAAGGAAAAAAGTATTATAAAAATAGCTGGGGCCTCGATAAGACCATTCTTAATCGGACACTCGGACTCGCCGTAAAATGCCGTAAACTGCAGATCCCGATCACGACATTTATGATCGCTCGGGACGAATGGCTGGTAAATTTTGTCGATCAGTTTACCAAGGCAAACGACGGCAAAGCCTTTTATTCATCACTAGATGGACTGGGCGAATTTTTATTTATGGATTACAAACAGAACAAAAGAAAAAGAAGAGGATAATGGATATTAAAAAGATAAAGACCCTAGGAGAGCTTAAGAAAAGCGGATATAAAAGTTTACCGATCAAAGAAGAGATTCGTAAAAATTTACTCAGTAGATTGAGCAAGGGAGAAGAAACTTTTCCTGGTATTTGGGGTTTTGAGGACACCGTCATTCCGGATCTAGAGCGAGCAATTTTATCCAGACATAATATTCTCCTCCTCGGTTTACGTGGACAGGCAAAGACCCGTATCGCTCGCCTACTGATCCAATTGCTCGATGAGCACATGCCAATTATCGAAGGTTCGGAGATCAATGATGATCCACTCAAGCCGATATCCTTTCAAGGAATACAGACGATCAAAGAACACGGAGATAAGACACCGATCACATGGGTACATAGATCAGAGCGATATGTAGAAAAACTAGCTACTCCAGATGTGAGTATCGCAGATCTCGTGGGTGATGTAGATCCGATCAAAGCCGCAAGTCTTAAATTGCCGTTTTCTGATGAGCGAGTGATCCATTTCGGTCTTATACCGAGAGCCCATAGATCTATATTTGTGATCAATGAACTGCCCGATTTACAAGCACGTATACAAGTATCCTTATTTAACATACTAGAAGAAGGAGACTTACAAATCAGAGGTTTCAAACTGCGGATGCCGCTAGACCTCCAGTTTTTATTTACTGCCAATCCTGAAGATTATACAAATCGTGGATCGATCGTTACTCCGCTAAAAGATAGAATAGAAAGTCAGATACTAACCCACTACCCTAGATCGATCGAGATCGCTCGTAAGATTACCGACCAAGAGGCCAATATCGTAGAAGGCTTATCCAAAAAAGTAAACGTTCCTGATGCCATAAAAGACATGATCGCCATGATCGCATTTGAAGCCAGAAGCAGCGAATACATCGATGAAAAAAGTGGAGTTTCTGCCCGTATGGGAATCTCTGCTTTTGAAAATCTCATAAGCACTGCCGAACGTAGAATGGTTATCAACAAGGATAAATCGACCAGTACGAGGATTACAGATTTTTGGGGCATCATTCCTGCTCTGACAGGTAAGATGGAACTCGTCTACGAAGGCGAGCAAGAAGGCCCTTATAATGTCGCTCTGAGTATTATCAATGGGGTGATCGAAGACAAATTTCTGGAATTCCTCCCTCATCCAGATAAGATGAAAGCAGGTGAAAGCGACCCATATGGTACACTCAGGCAATGGTTTGCCGCTGGAAATGAAGTACAGTTACTCAATGACGATTCAGAAAAAGGATTTAAATCAAAACTCGATGAAGTCGTCGGACTTAAAAAACTAGCGGACACACTCAAGCCTGCAAAAGCCGATCTATACTTTACCATGGAACTCATCTTACACGGACTGAGTGAGGTCGATGTTCTTAATAAAACGATCGTAGATGGCGAGCTTAGTTTTTCTGATCCATTTGGAAACATGCTAGATGATCTGACGAGTGATAACTTAAATTAGAGCAGTAATTGATATCACGGAATATCCGTTTTATGTAATAACTATTTTAGATAAGTATTAAAGTCGATGGGGTTCTTTTAAGATGCAGTAATGATCAGTACATTTGTAATGTACCTACCACCATTATCATGCAAGAAAACACTACCTCACTCAAGACTCAAGCCGATGACTCATTAAACCATTGGAGAGAGAAAGAAAAACTGGCTTTAGAATTATTAAAGATCGCTGGAGACCTTCGTTTTGATCGCAGTATCGAACTCGTATTATTCAGAGCTCCGATCTATGATATCCAGCCGAGTAAAATATTGAACTCGCACCAGTTTTCACAAAATTATGATGCCCGTAACCTTGCTGTAGAACTTACTTTGGCTCTAGCCAAAAGCATACAAAACATGAAGGATTTGGCTCCAGCCAAAATAGACCTAGGTACACTAGGCCTCGACTGGCTCAATGAAAAAGAGCAATACGCAAATACAGAAGAATTTGTCCACAATAAATTACGCAGCTTTAATGCTCTAGACTCGCAGCTTAAAACAAACAAGGATATAGTCCTCTATGGTTTTGGGCGTATCGGAAGACTAGCCGCTCGCATCATTATCGGACAGACCGGACGTGGAGACCAGCTGAGATTGAGAGCCATCGTCATCAGACCTAAGCTTAAGGATCGATATGAGGAAGCAGTAAAAAGAGCAGCCTTACTAAAATCAGATACCGTCCATGGAGAATTTAATGGTCACATAGAAGTGTCCCCCGATGGCAACGAATTAATCATCAATGGAAACATCATAAAACTGATCTATGCATCTAGTCCTGATCAGATCGACTATACGAGCTATGACATAAAGGATGCTTTAGTGATCGACAATACTGGAGTATGGAGAGATAAGGAAGCTCTCTCTATCCACCTCAGACCAGGTATCGATCAGGTCCTACTTACCGCACCTGGAAAAGGAATCCCTAATATCGTGCTCAGTGCTAACCATACGGATTATGACCTGGCCAATACTTCGATAATCAGTGCCGCATCATGCACCACTAATGCCATCGTCCCTGTGCTCAAAGTCGTAAAAGAAACCTATGGCATCGAAAATGGACACATAGAAACAATCCATGCCTATACCAATGATCAAAACCTAATCGATAATTTCCACAAGAAACCGAGAAGAGGCAGAGGTGCTCCGACCAATATGGTACTGACCACTACAGGAGCAGCAAAGGCAGTGTCTAAAGTAATCCCAGAGCTAGATGGCCTCCTCACCGGCAATGCCATCAGAGTCCCCACCCCTAATGTATCTATGGCGATACTCAATCTTACTTTACAGAAAGAGACCAATGTAGATGAACTCAATGCCAAATTAAAAGAAGCCTCACTGTATGGCCTATACGTAGATCAGATAGAGTACTCTACATCTACTGAATTTGTGTCGAGTAATGCTGTGGGATCATCGAGTACATCCATTATAGATGCA
>CALDEN010000084.1 GCA_937942405.1 uncultured Saprospiraceae bacterium | reverse complement strand
ATTTAGTGCCAGATGAGAGGATGTATTGTACATTAGGAATGAGTTTCAGTCTATTTATGTCCTCTTTGTAATTTTCGACTTGATCGATACACTTATGGATGGTAAGGGAGAGAGGTTGGGCGGCTTGAGCTATATTACTGATCGTAGGGATATCTAGTTTATTGTCTTCAGTGAGAGCTCCGAATACGATACCTAAAATCTCTAAATGTTTCAGTCGATCTAGCTGGTGGAGCATGATTTCGATGTCTGTTGCATTGTATACAAAGTTCTCAGCTCGATTACGCAGCATTACTTTTACGGGAATAGATAGTTTGTCGATGATCTCTCTGGTGAGCTCATAACTAGGGGTGAGTCCTTCTAAATGGAGGTCTGCACATAACTCTATTTGGTCTGCACCATTAAGAGCGGCTTTTTGTGCCTGGACTAAGGTTTCTACACAGGCTTCTTTGATATAGGAATCGGAAGAGGGGAGTGGTGTTTTTATACTCCGGAAGTTTTAGCCATAAAATCTCTATGGTGTTCTTCGTTACATACCAGTGTACCGACAGAATCGCCATCTATGATTTTGACCAGATTTTGGGGATCGTTAATATCGAATACTACGATAGGCAGATCATTTTCTTGGCACATCGTAAAAGCGGTCATATCCATCACACCTAAACCTAGGCTGATTACTTTATGGAATGGGATACAATCGTATTTTATGGCATTGGGATCTTTTTCAGGATCTGCATTATAGATTCCATCTACTCTAGTTCCTTTGAGGATTACATCTGCTTCGATCTCATTGGCTCTAAGGGCTGCGGCAGAATCAGTTGTGAAGTATGGACTTCCTGTACCTGCACAGAATATTACCACACGTCCTTTTTCTAGATGTCTAGTAGCTCTACGTCTGATGTAAGGCTCTGCAATCTGCTTCATATCTATAGCTGATACTAGTCGTGTATAAACGCCTAATACTTCGCAGGCAGACTGTAGTGCCATACCATTGATACAAGTGGCTAGCATACCCATATAGTCTCCCTGGACACGTTCCATTCCAGACTCTACGGCATTGAGACCACGGTAGATATTGCCACCGCCTATGACGATGGCAACTTCTACACCTCTGGCTTGTAGATTTTTTATTTGTTCAGCATATGAAGCGACCATTTTAGGATCGATACCGAAACCATTCTCACCCATTAGAGATTCTCCGGAGAGTTTGAGAAGGATTCTTTTGTACTTTAAGTTCATATGATAAATAAATTATATATCTAAGATAGTCCTTTGGAATTAATCGATGGTTACATGACCCCAATTTTCTCCTCTTTCGATTCTTTTTATTTGAGTCATGGTAATATTGAATTTTTCCGAAAGCTTAGTACGCGTTAGTTTACCAGCTTTAAGGGCTCTTTTTAGTTGTTTTACTTTGGTTTCGTTCATCACTACGTGAGAAGGAAGTGCTCTAGTACCTCTTTCGTACTTATACGTTCCTAATTTTTCGTGGTGTACGGCTAGACCAGCTTTATCTACCCATTTTAGGTTTTTAGCCTTGTTGTCTTTTTTATCCCCGTTTACATGGATAACCATTGTATGCGTTTTCTTGGCTTTATTCGGGATAAAGTATTGAGCGACTAATTTATGTACATAATAGTTAGCTCTATGCTCTCCTTCTAGTTTTACATTTAGCTGTAGATATCCTGTACGCATCGGAGATCCTTTAAGCAGGTACTCAGATTTAGTGCTTTTGTTTTTACTCTTAAGTCTACCTCTATTAGAAATGTAGTAATCACACTTCTTAGTAGGGTGAGGCATTCTTACTTTTTTCCACTCTTCATTTTTGAGCGACTTAATTTCTACTTTAACAGCTTTTTTAGCCACTACTTTTTTGGCTGCCGTTTTTTTAGCTGGAGCTGCTTTTTTGGCTACCACTTTTTTAGCTGCTGTTTTCTTAGTTGGAGCTGCTTTTTTAGCGACTACTTTTTTGGCTGCTACTTTTTTGGTTGCTGTTTTTTTAGCTGGAGCTGCTTTTTTGGCTGCTACTTTTTTGGTTGCCGTTTTTTTAGCTGGAGCTGCTTTTTTAGCAACTGTTTTTTTCTGGGGTTTAACTGTTTTCTTTTTCATAGTAATTTAAATAAGCAAAAAAAAAGCGATCATTAAATGATCGCTTCGAGTTAGTTTTTATCCAAGGGAGATATGTACAAAGTCTGTAACAGTAAGGCTGCCATCTATAGTCTGAAGATATTCAGCTACAGATTCCTTATTTCCTTTGACATATGCTTGGTTAAGTAATGTTTTCTCTTTAAAGAATTTGTTTAATTTACCAGTAGAGATACGTTCTAGCATTTCCTCTGGTTTTCCTTCTTTTCTAGCGATTTCTTTACCTATTTCTATTTCTTTCTCTACGATACTAGAATCTATTCCATCTTTATCTACAGCGATCGGCTTCATAGCAGCAACTTGCATTGCAACATTTCTACCTGCCTCTGCGATATTAGGGCCAGTTTGGTTCAGAGAAACGATTACACCGGCTCTATTACCCATGTGGATATAAGGGACTATTTGTCCTGCACCAGCTGCCGCTTCTAATTTGCCATATTGGCTTAGTTCTATTTTTTCTCCGATTACACCTGTCTGTTCTATTGCTTTTTCTCCGATAGAGATACTTTCATCAAAAGGTAAAGCTTTTAGTGCTTCTAGATCAGCAGGAAGATGAGTAAGTGCAATATTTGCAATCTTAGTCGTCAATGCAACGAAGTCATCATTTTTAGCAACGAAGTCAGTCTCACAGCTTAAACGTATTACTACACCATTGCTTCCATCTTCTGACGTAAGAGCGATTACTACACCTTCATTTGCTTCTCTATCTGCTCTCTTTTCTGATAGCTTCTGTCCTTTTTTTCTAAGGAACTCGATTGCTTTTTCCATGTCGCCGGCAGATTCTGTAAGTGCTTTTTTACAGTCCATCATTCCAGCTCCAGTCTGGTCTCTTAATGCTTTGACATCTTTGGCCGATATGCTCATTAATATCTATTTTTTGTTTGTTTTTTAAAAATTACGCTTTAGCTGCGTCTTTACTCTCGTTTCTTTCTGTTAAACCTTCTTTGATAGCAGTAGTAAAGTACTCCATCATTTTAGTTACAGATTTAGAGGCATCATCATTAGATGGAATCGGAAAATCTACTTTGGTAGGATCTGAATTAGTATCTACCATCGCAAATGTTCTGATACCCAGTTTTTTAGCTTCTGCTACTGCGATATGCTCATGGTGTATATCCACGATAAATATTGCAGCGGGTAGTCTGTTAAGACCAGCTATACCACCGAGTACTCTATCTAATTTTATACGCTCTCTATCCATCATCAGTTTCTCCTTCTTGTTTAGAGAAGCAGAAGCACCGGCATCGCCGAGCATTTTTTCGATGTTCTGCATTTTCTTTACAGATTTACGGATCGTACTAAAGTTAGTCATCATACCTCCTAACCATCTCTCAGTTACATATGGCATGTTTACTGATTTTGCTGCGGTAGAGACGATGTCTTTTGCTTGTTTTTTAGTTGCAACAAACATGATTTTTCTTCCTGATTTTGCAATCTGCTTCATAGCAGCTGCAGACTCTTCCATACACTCGATAGTTCTATTAAGGTCTATGATATGCATTCCCTTACGCTCCATAAATATGTATGGTAACATTTTGGGATTCCACTTGCTTTTCATATGTCCAAAGTGAACACCAGCTTCTAGAAGATCATTATATAAGGCTTTGCTCATTCTATTTTTCTTATTAATTCAAAAAAAAAATTCTAACGTTTAGAGAATTGGAAGCTCTTTCTTGCTTTCGGCTTACCAAATTTCTTTCTCTCAACGACTCTGGCATCTCTAACGAGATATTTTTTGACTTTCAGTGGCTTTCTGTAATCTTCATTGATTTTACAAAGGGCTCTAGATATTCCTAGTCTTATTGCCTCAGCTTGTCCTTTATATCCACCTCCTTTTACATTTACGTTTATGTCGTATTGCTCCATTACCTCACTGGTAACTAATGGATCTACCACTTTAAACTGTATATGTGTCATCGGAAAATAGTCTTTATAGTCTTTACCATTTACAGTAATGTTTCCACCACCGTTTTTCATGTAGACTCTGGCTACAGAAGCTTTTCGTCTTCCTATAGTATTAATTTGTTCCATTTATTTAAAGTTGAAAGGTTTAGGTTGTTGTGCAACGTGTGGGTGCTCAGAACCTTCGTAAACAAATAACTTCTTAATCATCGCTCTACCTAGTTTATTCTTAGGGAGCATTCCTCTTACCGCTTTTTCGATAACAGCAGTCGGTTTTTTGGTAAACATTTCTTCAGCAGTTCTACTTTTCTGTCCTCCAGGATATCCTGAATAAGTCAAGTAATACTTGTCAGCACGTTTATTACCAGTAAACCTCATCTTTTCTGCATTGATTACTATAACATAATCACCTGTATCGACATGAGGAGTAAAGCTAGGCTTATGTTTTCCTCTAAGTACAGTAGCGATAGCAGTAGCTTGACGCCCTACGATCACACCATCTCCATCGATTACATACCAATTACGTTGTACTTCCTCTTTCTTCGCAGATTTAGTCTTATAACTTAATGTATTCACAATGTGTGTTTTTTACTTTTTAATAGTTAGCCAAAACAACCCATTCTAGGTCTTTTGCTAACGGGCTGCAAATGTATGGGCGTATCACGGTTAAAACAAGCTTTCGCGAATTTATTTTCAAACAAAGGGCTATAAATCACTGATTATCAGTAAAAAAATCGCTCAAATGTCAAAAACCTGTTGAATTTGCAATGCTTTTAGAGGCTCATAGGCCAAAAAGAGTTAAGTATTCCCTAATTTCCGATCGCCTACAATGCACTTATCATCTGAATTCCGTTTTCTTGAGGAATAAAAAATCATACATCATGCATAAAATAATGATCCTAGCCTTGGTCCTCTTTACTTGTACCCTCCATGCCCAAGAAGCAGATTTTCCCAAAACAGCCATCGGCATCAGTTTCCAAAATGCAGAATATGATATGGGTGTTCAGACCAATACCTACAAGTTGAACATCTCTCGATATCTAAAACATAATCTAGAATTAAGGCTTAATTCTAATCTCAATTTTTTGGATGATCTATATGCCCTAAAGTCTCACGGGATAGGCATATATAAATATGGACAGTTTAAAGACAAGGCTCAGAGCAGGTTTCCCTTTTTGAGTACACTACAGCCATATATGGGTCTAGAGATGGAGTATAATCGCAGGAAATATATTTTCCCTTTTGACGGAATCGGCACTAATCAGGTGCTCAAGGCAAATCTAATTATGGGTCTCAAGTACGATGCTTTCAAACACCTCAGCTTTTTTGCAGAGGCTAGAGCCATATCTACAGATGTAATATCTAATGATGGATACTCTGGTACTAAGTATTTTTCTAAACTATACCTACTCAATGGTTTTACGGCTGGTGCCAAAATAAGATTTTAAGGAAAGATCGTCGAGCTTAGTGAATGGTACAAGATGAATGTTATTTTGATACCTCACATGTATAAGTGCATAGGATCGAGGTTACAAACCTCGACCATCTAGGGAACTAGGATCCAGATCGTCGAGGTTTTCAACCTCGATGCCATGCACGTATCTAAAGACATCAAGTTCATAGATAGTTATTTGGATTTTCAGTTAAAATATCGATAATAGGAACCAGCCCTTCATTTCCGATATATTGTCCAGCACTGCTATAAATATAATTTTCAGCAAGTAAAACGAGTCCAGCTCTCACCGGGTTTAAGTGTATATAAGCCAAGATTTGATTGATCTTATCCACAAATACTCCTGATATGCTTAAACGCTTTTTCCAGACCGAGCTTTCCTGCAGTACGCATGTCCTCACAGGCGGCGTCATTATTTTTGAGCTTTAGATTGGTGTTGGCTCTGTTAAAGTAGGCTTCGGGGTAGTCTGACTTGAGCTCTATGGCTTTTTCAAAATCCGCATGTGCGGCATTTACATCATCTAACTTGAGCTGACAGATGCCACGGTTTACATAGATGGCAGCATCGTCTTTTTTGACATTCAGGAGATTAGTGTAGTCCTCTATGGCCTCTGCATAATTCCCTAGTGCAAACGAACAATTGGGCTTTTTGCTCAATGCAGATTTGTGTGTAGGATCGAGTGCGAGTACACGGGCATAGTCTTGATTGGCCCCAGCCATATCATCTACCTTAGCTTTGGAATATCCTCGGTAGTAGATGGCTTCGACATTGCTTTCATCTTTTGCAAGGATCTTGCTGAAATCTCTGATGGCGTCCTCATATTTTTTGGCTTGAACATTTGCTTTGCCTCGATAGAGGAAGGATTTAAGTTTTCGAGGATTGAGTTGTATGCACTGAGTATAGTCGGCAGATGCGGCGGCGTAATCCTTGGTCTTCATATAGCAGTATGCTCTGTTAAAGTAGGCACTGTAAGACTTTGGATCATTTTTTACAACCTCGTTATAGTCTGCAATGGCCGCAGTATGATTATCCATTTTCATCTGGACGCTGGCACGATTGAGATATGCTTTTGCAAATGTCGGATCTATACTTATCGCTTCATCTAGACTGACGAGGGCTTTTTTATACTTTTTGTTCTGTAGATATATATAACCTATGTTGCGATGGGCCTTTGCATTTTGGCCTTCGAGCTCGGTTACTTTGATAAAATCTGTGAGGGCTTTATCGTATTTTTTTAGACTGAGTAGGATGTTGCCTCTATTATAAAAGGCTTTGGTATACGCTGGATTTTCTTTGATGGCTTGACTATAATACATGATGGCATTGTCCATTTCCTTTGCATTATAGGCCTCTACAGCTTCATTATAGTAGAGTTTTGCTTTTCTTTCGCCTTGAGCGAAAATCAGTACAGGACATAAAAGAAGGAGAATAACTAGTGTACGCATATATTATATTTACTACCGTTTAAACGATGTGTTCAGATCATTGTTATACATTAAATAGGACAAGAATTGTGCTACATAGTTATTTTTATAGGTATTAAAGCAATAATAGCGAGTGAATACAGACCCCACAGCAGAACAACGTAAAAAAGATCACATCGATCTGGCCTTACAATCCGTCGTAAATGGATCGGATTCTCGATTTTATTACGAGCCGATACTTGCTCATCATGCTAGTGGCGAAAGGCAGTTGCCTTTGGATTTTTTAGGCAAGCATATGAGACTGCCGATATGGGTATCTAGTATGACAGGCGGTACTGAATGGGCCAAAATTATCAACCAAAATCTAGCTCGAGCATGTAAAGAGTATGGCATGGGTATGGGATTGGGCTCTTGTAGATCTTT
>CALDEN010000083.1 GCA_937942405.1 uncultured Saprospiraceae bacterium | reverse complement strand
ATTCCGTTGATACTTATCTCATATGCTGAATAGTATGGATTACTATCCCATGCGATGCTTATACTGCTGGTGTTTTGAGCACTACAAGAAAGATTTATTGCTGGTGCCTCTTGGACTTCTACTTGTACATCTAAGAAATAGCTACCACAATCTTTATCCGTGATCTCTATACTACCATTTTGAGTCCCTATAGAATCAAAACTTAATGAGTAATACCCGAGAGAATCGTTTGAAAAGTAGTTGGCATTTTCAAAAATCGGACTAATGTCCAAATCAGAATTTATACCTTCTATATAAAACTGTGTCGTATCGGATATACATATAGCTTCTAGTGGCTGAATAAATAGTGCTGGTTCGGTTTTTATAAAAATGGTATCCTCGATTTTACTGATACATTCACCATCGTTAAGATTGTAGATATAACTGATGATATGTTGGCCACTTCCTGCTTGACTAATGTCAAATATACCCGCATTTATGTCAGTAATTCCGTTCCCTTGATATGATCCTGATCCGCCGTTATTTAGCTCATCTATCGCTTCTAGTTGGTAAATCTGTGGTGTATTATTTATGCAAACGGTGTCGGGTAAGGAGTTTGTAAAAGTCAGGTCCACTTCAGGGCAATCCGGCATTTCGCAACTCACGATCATGGAATTAAATAGACCGCATGGACCCTCAGCAATGATCTCTACCAAAATAGTATCTCCAGGATTCAAACCGGAAACTTCTAGTGAGCTACCTACTAATGTGCTATTTGATGGAGTAGTAAGAGGTCCGATGGTATAATTCATCACATTGTCGATATCTTCCCAATCTACAATCAGAGCATCCCCATCTATTAGACATTCCATCGGTGGGAAGATAGGGTTGTCGATGACTTCTATCTCAGCTTGTGTGATGTAGTTATTGCATCCATCATCTAGAGTGATGCTGATGCTTTGGGTGCCTATGGTGGGCCAGCTTATTACGATATCTGCAGGATCTGCGGTATTGCCGGATATTAAATTTGCATCAGATAATTGCCACTCAAAAAAATCATAATTGACTGGAAAATTGAATACACTGGCCGTGAGACTTTCATTGACACAGATTGTATCTATACTTAATAATATACCAGGAGGACTCGTGTTAATTATATTTACAGGAAAACATACTTCCTCACTCGAGACGCATGTGTTGCTGACTGTATAGCAAACATCACCACCGTCTCCTTCGATCCATGCGACTTCTATAAGTGGACTGCTTTGTCCGTTAGAGATGATAGCACCATTAGGCACTGTCCACTGAACGGTAAAATCTCCAGAATCATACGGACTATAGTCTATCTCATAGTCTACAATATCCCCTATACATACATCTCCATAAGTAAATAATGGATCGAAATCATAACCAAAATCGTTCATGTCCAAGCTAATGATATCGTCAAAATCACAATTCACTCCCAGATAATTGATCGTTACAATTACGGAATACTCTCCGCTTTGTGTTGCATAAATGAGCCCCATATTTGAAGTACTAGGAATAAGAGTGCCATCTAAAAACCATTCCCATGAGAGAGATTCTGATCCATCTAATAGGGGGTTACTTAAGTCGATGTTGGACAAAATTAATTCTACACCTTGACCGCTTATACATTCAGTATTATTTGCCAGTACGATTTCTAATTCGATCGCATAAATAGTCACGTCGATGATGCTGTCACAACCTACTTGATTTGGAATAATGATTTGTTCTATTCCACCATCACAAAATGTATAGCCTTCATATTCTACACAATCTCCATCGCATATTGCCAGATCTTTTGTGCCTGTGCTACTTTCGGCTACAGTAACTTCAAAACATGGATCACTGATCGGTCCTTCTTCACAATGACTAAAAGGTTTTGCACAGATTTCATATAGTCCGGTTCCGGGTGGAGAAAATTCAAATGTTTCTCCCTCTGATTCTAAAAAGCCATCAACATACCATTCATATTCTGTTGCTCCTACCACCATATTAGTGACCTCGTAAGTACCAGATTCATTATCACAGAGTACAAGAGGTCCATCTATTATAGGCATTTCAGTAATGGGAGGGGCTCCAGTAAGTCCATCCGTAACCGTAAGCGTAAACCAAC
Organism: uncultured Saprospiraceae bacterium; assembly: GCA_937942405.1. Taxonomy (GTDB): domain Bacteria; phylum Bacteroidota; class Bacteroidia; order Chitinophagales; family Saprospiraceae; genus JAHDHU01. The sequence goes on along the minus strand of CALDEN010000083.1, from coordinate 690 downwards.
AGTTCCCATTTTCATTTGGGGCAGTATCGAAAAGTATCCAATAATACTGTCCGATTACAAGATCTGTCATACTGAGGATCTCAGTCTCGCCTTCGCTGATGGCATTTCCATTTTGACCACCATAGCAATCAGCACTCTCTTGATCGAAGTTAGAACAGTCTATCCCAGAATATACGCCCACCTCGACAGAAACCCCACCGACACATGAGTCAGTAGTGATAGAAAACTCTAGATCTTCAGACCCAGCGACAAAGCCATACCATGTAATTTGATGTTCGGCAAAAGTGCAAATTGCCCCCTGACCATCTCCACTTCCTTCCTCGATTATTAATGTATCTAATTGATTGACAATAGTCGTCCACATGCCACATTCGATGCAGTCGACTGAGCACTCGACACAAGGCTCCGAGGCATAATCATTTTGTGCTGAGCAAAGTGATAGAATGCTCAATAGAAGTACTACCGGAAGAAAGGTCCTTTTCATGAATATGTTAAGTTAAGATATATCCTTTGTAATCGGATTATTCTCCGTAATAAAATCTCGATTGCTTTACTTAAGCTAGATTAATAATAGTCAGATGGAAAAAAGAAGCTTGAATCTTGAAGGCTTTTTTCAGGGCTTTATTTCCTAGAGATAAAAGACGAATACGGTAATAAAAACATCGAAAGAATTTTCATTAAATAGTTGTG
>CALDEN010000082.1 GCA_937942405.1 uncultured Saprospiraceae bacterium | reverse complement strand
CGAATCCATGGGTAAAGGAAAACTGATCGACGAGATCTTTGGAGAAAACTGCGAAGCACAACTCATACAGCCTACATTTATTACAGACTACCCGATAGAGATGTCCCCGCTCGCCAAGAGCCATAGAGATAAAAAAGGACTTGTCGAACGTTTTGAGGCCATCTGTAATGGTAAAGAGATCTGTAACTCGTTCTCTGAGTTAAATGATCCGATCGATCAGAGAGCTCGATTCCAGGAACAGATCGAACTCGGTAAACGAGGTGATGATGAAGCCATGATGCTCGACGAAGATTTCTTGAGAGCTCTGGAATATGGAATGCCGCCTACAGCGGGACTCGGTATCGGTATGGACAGACTAGCGATGATCATGACTAATAGTAACTCGATCCAAGATGTACTGTTCTTTCCACAGATGAAACCAGAAACCAAGACAGAAGAAGAGGATGCTGAGTAAAATTTTAGGATATCCGTTGGCATTTATACGTCTCATCTTGATCGTCTTGATCATGGTGATAATCCTTACGGGCTACTCTATAAGTTTACTTTTTTCTGAACATACCGATGAGCGAGCTTTTACCCTGAGGCGTAACTATATAAAGCTCATCATGCCCATCATGAACGTCAAAATTGAGCTAAAAGGTGAAGCCAGTGTTACTCCCGCTCTCTACATCTGTAATCATCGGACCTTCTTTGATCCGGTAATATTGTGTCGCTATTTAAATGCTTTTGTCATTGCCAAGGCTGAGATCGCCAACTACCCTATCATCAATAAGGGTGCTGAACGTACTGGTGTAATCTGGGTAAAAAGAGAAAGTCTCACCAGTCGTAAAAACACCAAAAACGCTCTAGTCGAAAATCTACAAAACGGACGGAACATTCTCGTATATCCAGAAGGGACTACTCACAATGAAAAAACCGTACTCCCTTTCAAAAAAGGAACCTTCCACGAAATAGCAAAAATCAACATTCCTGCTGTCCCGACTGTCGTCGAATATCGAGATGAAAAAGACATGTGGAAAGGCAGATCCCTCGTGTCCCAGTACTTTAGACAATTCTCTTCATGGAGGACTTACGTCAAAGTGGAATTCGGAGAAGCGATATACTATAAGGATGGTCAAAAGATCAGACAAGAATGCGAAGAATGGGTAAACCATACCCTAGCCGCAATGCATCCAAACTGGTCTAGGGCTTTCCCGTCATAAATCATTTTGTTAAAGTCCTTAAATAGCCAATAATATTTTACTATCTTAATCTTGTCTAGAGTTAAATTTTAAAACTAAAAAACAGGAAAATGATCATTTTTGGAACACGAGGTGTTAATTCTACAATGGAACAAGGGCATTTTAATTGCCCACAATGTGAGGCTCAAAAACCTTATAAACATAAAAAAGTAACTCGATTTTTTACCCTTTACTTTATCCCGCTTATCCCATTAGGTAAGATCGGTGAGTTTGTCGAATGTCAACAATGCCGAGGTACATTCATACCTAATGTACTCAAGTATCAAAAAGACTCATCAGCAGATGCATTCTTATCTCAGTATGAGATCGCAATGAAACACTGCATGGTTCTGATCATGCTTGCAGACGGTATCATCGATGATGATGAGATGCTAATGGTCCAGAAAATCGTAAATAAATTTGGACATAACGATGTTACTTTAGACGAGCTCGCTGCCTATGTAGATGAGGTCCAAAAGAATCCAGAAGATGTATCTACCTATCTTAAAAAGATCAGTCCATCTCTCAATGAGCATGGAAAAGAAATCATTATAAAATGTGCATACTCTGTAGCTGCATCAGACGGTCACGTAGATGATACTGAGGTCGCGGTAATAAATGAAATGGCACAGGTTATGGAAATGTCGTCATCCCACCTAAAAGGGATCATCGCAGATATGAATGAAAATAATGAACCTAGCTTCTCACAAAATTAAAATATGAGTAAATATATAGGATTACTCGTCATGGCTGGACTGACGATCATGGGAATTAAAACACTCTGGTCTTCTTTTGAAACACCCGATTTTAAGGAAATCACATTGCAAGAAATCGATAGTCTAGGGACAGCAGGTTTAGATTATGTTTTACTGACAGGTGGCTTATCAGGTGGAGATTATATCTATAGTACTCGAGAAGATGGAGGACAAATCCATGGCATTAAATATCCATTAGTCAATATGGCTAGTATGAAATCTGAAAGAGACACAAGCCTTTTCCGGACCAAAGTAATTATAGAAGATAGTAAAGCGGACTCTGTATCTTTTGGGTTTCCGGAAATAAAAGGTAAAGTAAAAAGCGGAAAACTCTCTAGCGAAGATCGAAATCTCATGCAAGAAAGTTATGATCTAGAAGATGATTACATCGTTATAAAAAATGGATACACACCACCGAGTAAAACGTTCGGTTGGTTATTAACATTGATACCCGGATTTTTATTATTTGTAAATCTCCGAATTTTCTTCTCTAAGCCAGATCCTAATTATAGTCCCGAAGCATAAATAAACTTTATAAAGAAAGCGGCTGTCTTTGAAAAACCATTTGACGCTAGTTAGAATTTATTTTTGAAAATTACCACTCAAACTCATTCCCGTTTCTCTTAAAAGAGAAACGGGAATGATCAAAATTAAATTCTAAATATCCCAATATAACTTTACAAAACAGCCGCTTTTAAAATTTACTCTTTAATACTCGCCAAGGACGAATCCAGTTCCCTCACTGATTTTGCCAATCGTACAAACTCTGCTCGATATCCTTCCTCGTCAATGCCTTTGGAATTACTCGCTACTTTAATCACCTCATCTAATGTGCCATCATGGATATATTTAGAATCTCTCAATAACATACCGAACTGAGCCACGGACACTGAAAATCTAAGATCATCACTACACTTTTTAAAAGATGCAAGATTAGGTGAGACTACGTCCACGACCATTTTACTCTTCATGCCATCAGGCTGCTTATACCTGAACTTAATCGTTGCTAGTTCGTCTGTATGATGGGCTATGGGTCTAGTCGTTTCTTTTAGCTGTTGGTATTTGAGCTTATCTACCGATCCTAAGAATCTGCTCTTAGAACCAGTCTTTACGATTTCATAGATGGCAGTCACGACATGACCTACTCCGAGCTCACCAGCATCTTTAGTATCGTCATTAAAGTCTTCTTTGGCTAGCATACGGTTTTCATATCCGATTAATCTATAGGCTTGTACGTGAGCAGGATTAAACTCGATCTGTAGCTTTACATCTTTGGCAATGGTAAACAGCGTACCACTAAATTCTGAAACAAATACTTTTCTCGCTTCTTGGATATTATCGATATAGGCATGATTCCCATTTCCTTTATCAGCCAATGTTTGCATTTTTTCATCTTTGTAGTTTCCCATTCCATATCCCAACACAGACAGAAATACCCCTCCTTCTCGTTTTTGCTCTATGAGTTTTTCTAGATCATTAACTGAATTAATACCGACATTAAAATCTCCGTCTGTGGCCAAGATTACTCTATTGTTTCCATCATTTATAAAATTATCTTGAGCGATCTTGTATGCTGTTTTTATGCCTTCGGCTCCAGCCGTAGAACCTCCAGCTCCTAAAGATGCGACCACCTGCAGAATTTTTTCTTTGTCTTTTACAGAAGTAGACTCCAGAGCTACTCCTGCCCTTCCTGCATAGGTAACGATTGC
>CALDEN010000081.1 GCA_937942405.1 uncultured Saprospiraceae bacterium | reverse complement strand
ATGCCGATGCCGATGGAGATGGTTATATCACAGCAGATGATGCGATTAGTGTAGAGCAAAACTATCAAGGTGTTCATAATTTTACATCTAATATTTCTCAAGGTACTAAGGGCTTTGGACTAAGTTTAAAGTGGTTAAATCAGGCAGACACCGTATATGCTGGGGAGCAATTGTGTTTAGGGATCGATATAGGAAATGAGAATTTTCCAGTGGTGGATTTACACGGACTTTCATTTGATTTAAATATAAATCCTTTAGTGATAGATAGTAGCTCTACAGAAGTAGATTTCTATCGCAATGGATGGTTTACTTATAATTCTTCTCAACTGGATATGTTTGTTCAGCCTTATGATGGAAGGATAGATATGGCACTTTCTCGATCGGACGGAAATGGAGCTTCGGGGTATGGAGTAGTAGCAGCATCATGTTTTATTGTGGAGGATGATATAGGAGGTATCCGATCAGCAGATAACATTATAAATTCGGTTTTAGTAGAAACTTCAGAAGTTTCTATGATGGATAGCGACGGTAATTATTGGACATTGCCTAATGCATCCATAGAACTTCCTCTCGGAAAAAGGAAAGCGGACGGTTTACCAGTTACCCAAGAACTACTTGTATATCCTAATCCAGTTTCTTCATTATTGACTATTCATCAAAACGGTGGTGAGTTGATTCAAGATTTAGAAATTGTTGATATGCATGGTAGAGTCATGGTTGTAGCTACTGAATTAGATACAGATCATACCACTATAGATGTATCCTCACTCTCTACGGGATTATACATAGCCCGAACTAAGACGCTAAAAGGCTGGGTAAACAAGAGGTTTAAAGTATTAAGAGATTAGACGCCTCCACAGTTTTTAAAATAAAATTTCGAAATTCAAAACTAGCGTTCAATATAAATTATTATATTCGAATATTATGTATCATTAAAAATAATAAAATGACTTTTTTAAAAACAATCCTAACTTTCTTCGGAATTGTAGATGACGAAATAGATGGAATTTAGGTATTAAGATAAAAGCTTTCAATTATTTGAAAGCTTTTATTTTTTACACTTATCTAAATCAGTGTTAGTTTCAAGATTTTAAACTCCTCTACAACCTATTTCCATTTATTATTTCTAATAGTTGATCTCTGTAGTTCTTACCTATAGGAATATGTTTCTTTTCACCTTTCTCTGTAATCTCGATCATATTACCCATTACAGCATTGATCTTGTTTAAGTTCATGATATATGATCTGTGTACTCTTTTAAATATAGAAGAGGGTAGTTTTGCCTCTAGGCTTTTCATCGTTTGTAGTGTAATGATTCTAGAGTCATTTCTTTTAATGATCACATAATCTTTTAGTCCTTCTACATATAGTATATCGTTAAACATGACCTTGATGAGTTTTTTATCTGCCTTGACAAAGAAAAATTCCTCATTATCTGCTACATCACCTTGCTCTAATTCTATTTGCTCACTTACTCTATTAACGGCTTTCATAAAGCGATCCATAGAGATAGGTTTGAGCAGATAGTCACTGGCATTCAGTTCAAAACCCTCAATGGCATAGTCAGGATACGCTGTGGTGAAAATTACTTTTGGTGGATTATTAAGCGATTTTAAAAATTCTACCCCCGTAATTTGTGGCATCTGTATATCTAAAAACATCAAATCGATGTCATGATTTTTTAATGCTTCATTTGCCTCTATGGCGTTAGAGCATTTCTGTACTAATTCTATATTAGGTAGTTGTTCGATGTACGTTTCCAGAACATCTAGTGCTAGTGGTTCGTCGTCGACAATTATTGCTTTAATCATAGTTTTTAGTTATTTCGTTTTAATCAAGATTTATTTTGAGATCGATGCGATACTCATTAGGGTAGTCATATATTTCTAAATTGTATTCAGTTCCGTAATGCAGCTTTAAGCGTTTTTTTACATTGATAAGGCCTATGCCGCCGCTCTTTCTATTATTGGCCTGAGAAGGGAGTACTGTGCTTTTACTATTGGCTATAGTAAAGGCGATATTATCTTTGTTAACGTTTAGCTTTAATCTTACATATCCTTCACCGATTTCATTTTTTAATCCATGTTTGAAGCAATTTTCAACAAATGGAATAAATAGAAGAGGGGCTATTTTTTGATTTTCAACCTCTCCTTCTTGCTGGAATTCTATCTCTACATGACTTCCTTGTCTTATTTTTTCTAAATCTAGATAGTTCTTAAGGTAATTGATTTCTTTCCATAAGGGCACTCTCTTCTCATTGCACTCATATAGCATATATCGCATCATTTCTGATAGCTTCAGTACGATCTCTGGAGCATTATCGGACTTTTTGAGCGTTAGAGCGTAGAGATTATTGAGAGTATTGAATAGGAAATGTGGATTTATCTGAGATTTTAGAAAATTTAACTCTGATTCGAGAGACCTTTTTTGAAGTTCTTGTTTTTCTCTTTGATGAAATGCCCAATCATTGATGATCTTAAATCCTGTAGACCCGATCCCTATAAAAAGGGATGACAAGAATATATCTCCTTGGCGTTCTAAAAAATAACCCTGGATATCGGGATTATCTGAATAGAAAAGATAAAATGCCAGTGTTTTCAGAGGAGTTACGACAAGAGCAGCAAAGCCCAAAGCGAGTATATAACTAAGTAAACTCTTTTTATGCAGAAACTTAGGAATGAGGTAATTCAGGTTGATATAGACGATGAGGGCATAGAAACCTACGTTTACGAGTTCTTTAAAAAGGGTAAAGAAGATGCCGTATTCATTTTTGGATTCGTTCAATACAAAAAACAGGTAAAAGGCCAACCAAAATAGGATGTGGTCGCTATATTTCTCTATGGATCGTTTTAATCCAGAACTGTTAATCGTATTTTTTAATATTACCTCCAATATTTAAAACTTCTAAGTCCAAAATACGGTTATTAAGCTCGTTACATCTATATATTTCGATAAACGAAACATTTCAATTGACAAATTGAGTCTATTTTATTTAAAGGCACAGCTTATTCCTAACTTTGCAACAGAACGTACATAATGGCATATTCAAAAAAAGAAAGTTACGACGAAAAGACGACCGATGATCTCAAACAACGATTTGGAGACATTCTAGACTTTGTAGGAGAAGACAAGGAACGTGATGGATTAGTGAAAACTCCAGAACGAGCCGCAAAGGCGATGCAGTTTCTGACTCATGGTTATGATCTAGATCCTAAATCCATACTAGAAGGAGCTCTGTTTGAGGAGCATTTCAATGAAATGGTAATCGTTAAGGACATAGAGGTATACTCATTGTGTGAGCATCATATCCTTCCCTTTTATGGAAAAGCACATGTCGCTTATATTCCTCAAGGAAAAATTGTGGGATTGAGTAAGATTCCTAGAGTAATCGATGCTTTTGCCAGAAGGCTTCAAGTACAAGAGCGTCTGACACGTCAGATCTTAGAATGCTTAGACGAGACGCTAAAGCCTCAAGGGGTTGCGGTGATCATAGAAGCTGCACATATGTGCATGATGATGAGAGGAGTGCAGAAACAGAATTCTGTCACGACTACTTCCGCGTTTACGGGAGCATTTAATAAACAAGAAACAAGGACCGAGTTTTTAAATCTGGTCCAAGCCAAATTAAGATAAAATGAATGTATTTGTTTTTCCAGGTCAGGGAGCCCAATTTGAAGGAATGGGTAAAGAATTGTATGATTCTTCGGCTAGAGCCAAAGAATTATTTGAACAAGCCAATGAGGTGCTCGGATTTAGATTAAGTGATGTTATGTTTTCTGGCTCTGCTGAAGAGTTGAAGCAAACAAACATTACCCAGCCAGCAATCTATTGCTTTTCTTATATATCAGCGATTAATGCAGGAGATCATTTTAAGCCAGATGCAGTGGCTGGACACTCTTTAGGCGAATTTACAGCATTAGCGGCTTCGGGAGCTTTAAGTTTTGAGGATGGGCTAAAATTAGTAGCCCAAAGGGCCAATGCAATGCGGAAAGCATGTGACGATACTCCTGGAACCATGGCTGCCATTTTAGGTCTTGAAGATAAGCAGATAGAAGATTGTTGTGCAGAGATAAGTGAGGTGATCGTTCCGGCTAATTATAACTGTCCTGGTCAGTTAGTGGTATCGGGATCACTTGAGGGTATAAATGTAGCTGTAGAGAAGTTCAAAGAAATGGGAGCTAGGAGGGCTTTAGTTTTGCCAGTAGGAGGGGCATTTCATTCACCATTGATGGCTTCTGCTCAGACAGAGTTAAGTAAAGCAATAAATCATACAGAATTTAAATCTCCAGTCTGTCCGATATATCAAAATGTTACGGCATCTGCGGTAAGTGATATAGAAGACATAAAGACCAATCTAGAAAAGCAACTTACTGCCCCGGTAAGATGGACGCAGACGATGCAACAGATGATTGCAGACGGGATGACTTCCTACAATGAAGTAGGCGGTAAAGTACTCACAGGACTACTTAAGAAAGTAGATCGTAAGATGGAAACGACACAGTACTAACTAATGTCTAAGAAGGGAGAAAATATTAAAACAGGCAATATACTGATCGCTCAACCATTTATGGCTGACAGTTATTTTAAAAGATCTGTTATACTCGTTTGTGAAAATGATAATAAAGAGGGGACTGTTGGTTTTATTTTAAATAAACC
>CALDEN010000080.1 GCA_937942405.1 uncultured Saprospiraceae bacterium | reverse complement strand
TTAAACTCCACGTCTCTCAATACGGTGTTACTCAGTCTTGCCATGCTCAGGTTACAGGAGATAAATCGACAATTAGAAAATACGACATCGGCCAGACCTGAACTGCTGAAATCACAATTCGAAAAAGTGCAATCTTCATATTCTGCTTTATCGAGCGGCTCTTGGGTGTAATCGATCTGTGTAAAGGTTTGTTCTTCGATAAAATCTTGCATAATTTGAGTTGTAAAGGTGCCTGGAATCTATATCTGCTTTTTTGAGGGAATATGATATCGGATAAAATCAATGTCAAAATAGGCATTCTTACTTAATCATTTCAAAGGAAAGTCCTGCTAAACAAAATGAGCCGATTAAATATAGCAGCTGTAAAGGCCAGGATTAAACAAGAATAATTTTATTAAAACCTTTTCTAGTTAGATACCATTCGGTATCTTTAGGTATGTCTGTTCGTAATCCTGAATTAACAAGAACTATCATTCTCGAAAAAGCTAGTGTATTATTTAATACTCAAGGGTATAAGGCAACCTCCTTGAGTGATATATGCAAAGCATCTAAATTGACTAAAGGGGCTATATATAAGCACTTTAAGGATAAGTCCGAACTAGAGAAGGAGGTGCTTTTATTTATGTGCATGAGGTTATTAAAGGATGTGGGATTAGAGATATCAGCTGCTGATGGAGCGGAAGAAAAGCTTTATGCCATTCTTAAATATTTTGAAAGATATCATTCTAATCCGCCTTTTGAGGGAGGATGCCCATTGATGAATGCCTCAATAGAGGTTGATGATAGTAACCCAGGACTTAAACTTATAGTCAAAAAAATTATGAAGCTAATTCATGAAAACTTATGTATGGTAATCCAAAATGGAATAGAGCACAATCAGATAAAGAGGAAAACGGATATTGCAAGCTTAGCATCGATTATGATTTCCTCTTTAGAAGGTGCAGTAATGATGATAAAAGTTATGGATACTGACGAGCATATGTTAGCAACTAGTTATTTTTTGAAGTCTGAAATTAAAAGAATTCTAATCTAATTTTTTTACCCCACAAGATACCGATCGGTATATAATTGTAATTCTATGAATGTTCTATTTAAAATTTTAAGCTATTATTTCAATGGTCTTTCATGGATACTCCCTAAGGCTGCATCGAATCAAATATTTAACCTTTTCGCCTATCCATTTAGTGCGAGATTGAAACCTCATCAACAATTATTTTTAAATACATCTAAAAAATTTACGGTTACCGTAGAGGATAAAGATGTACAATGCTACTCATGGGGCAGTGGTACTGAAAAAGTATTATTGATTCATGGTTGGCAAAGTAATAGCTATAGGTGGAAGAATTTTATAGATAAATTTAATCCTACTCTTTTTACAATTTATGCTTTTGATGCCCCTGGCCATGGAAATTCCCATGGAAATATTTGTACTATACCTCTATATGAAAAATCGATTCATGCCTTAATAAAAGAGAAGGGAAACATCCATCATTTGGTTGGGCATTCTATAGGTAGTTTTGCCTGTTCTAGTTATATGTATCATAATAATTATACTGTGCGGAGTTATGTATCATTGGCTTCTCCATTTAGTGCCAATGAATTTTTAGATAATTTACTCGACAAGATTTCTTTATCAGATCGATCTATTGAGTGCCTTGTTGAAAAATTCAAATCCTACACATCACACCCGATAGAGCATTACAGCCTATCCAATTTTTTTAAGGAGATAAATGCAAATAAGTTTTTGATAGTCCATGATGATAATGACGAGGCCACTCCATATCAGAATGCTCAGGAAGTAAATACTATTCTCTTAGATAGAGAAAAAAATGTAGAATTAAAAATAACTCATGGACTAGGTCATAAATTAAATAATCCTTCAGTTGTAAAACGGGTTGTTGATTTTATATGTAATGTGGATTGAAATAAACTAATGAAATAAATGTTGATGAAAGAACAATTTCTTAATATTGAAAAGGGAGCAACCGTTAGATGAGGATTTATTATTGAATTGAAGATTCATGCAGTTTTGGGAATAGAAGGAATATTTAACTGCTTTAGCAAATGAGCAAAATTAAACGAGAACAGTTTTCTTGATCAAGATAATTTAGATGTAAGAATAATATTGTAAAATGAAGAAACATACACTTTTGGGAGGTCTAGTAATTTTTGTTATTACACTTGTATCCTGTGTTGGAAATACAGATACACAGCCGGATAGCTCTAGCTTGAAAATCAAAAATGAAACTGATTTTCTCATAACGCTCAATCAGCATCTAAATGCCGTTTCTACAAAAGATATTGGTGCATTGAAAAGTACATTATCACCTAAAGGTGAAATGCAACTCATTCTATCTGATGACGAAATCCTTAATTCTGTAGATAGTTTTGTTGAGAATCAAGCAGCGTGGTTTCAGGATACAACATGGACATTTGAAACGAGAGTCATCAATACAAAGATTGGAGATAGGGTAGGACTTGCTGTAGTAGAAACTATCTATAGAGAACCGATACGAAATGGACTTCCTTATTTTAACAGAATGACCATTAGTTATGGTCTTGAAAAAATTGAAGGCAAATGGTATGTAATTTTAGATCATGCTAGTTCAGTAGAAAAGTCTACTGATAAGAAATGATAAATGGGAAAATATGGTTTTAAGAGTAGCGAAAATTTGCAAGCCATAGAATCTCTAGTATTTAAGAGCAGTGTCACAGGCTTTGTGTTCTACTTAAGACAATATTACCCTTATAATGCAAAGTTCCCATAGTAGGTATTCATTGTGACTTAAAAGCATTTTATGGATATTCATTATATGTTATGGCTTTTAAGAAACTATGCTTTTAGATTTTAGCTTATATATTAGTAGGAGATAGAGTTGTAAATAAGTGTTAATAACGGATGAGATGTGGGTGCAAGGTAGTTAGGTGTTAGCATCAAAAACAGACGTAGCTTAGAATAAAAGTCAACTGCAAGCTATAGTCGATGTGAACTAGCAATTCTCTTGATATTTTTTTGAATTAGTTAGCATTGTTTAAAAATTTTAAAAATAGTATGAATAAAATAGTAATACTCATTCTTCTAATTGTAAGTATGGCTTGCAATTCAAGAAACGAAAAAGTAGATTCTTCTGATCTTAATGATACATATGCTCAAAAGATCGAGGAGTATTTTCAAACCCTAGTGTCATTACGGAAGTTCAACGGTGCAGTCTTAGTCAAAAAAGAAGACAGTATAATAATTTTTGAAAATTTCAATATCTCACAAAGAGATGTAAAAAGTCTTGCAACGACTAAGGACGCTCAGTTTGACATTCATTCTATTTCCAAAATAATTGCCAAAGCGGCTATGGTCGATCTGGAGAATGAACAACTAATTTCTGCCAATGATCTAGTCTCAAAACACATCAGTGATTTCCCTTCTGGGGATAAAATAACACTTCACGATTTGATTGAAAATCAATCTGGATTGCCGAGAGAATTGACGTCCGATGTGGATAATCTCATTCAGAAAAGCCCAGAGGAATTAGTGCAATTAATTAAAAAGGAAAAACTGCTTTATGAGCCAGGGACAGATAGTTCATATTCTAATTTAGGATATCAACTCTTGTATTACATCATTTCAAAAACAGTGAATAAGTCATTTGTGGAATATTTAGACGGAAAATATTTTGTACCCTTGAAAATGATGAATACGGGTGCACATTTTCATTTGAAAAATAAGATAAAGCCATCAAACCTAGTGCAAAACCATGAAGACGATGACAATACAATAGTCGTAGTTCCGAATATTCAGAATGGTGATAAAAACCAAGCAAAATTATATTCTAATATATTGGACCTTGCTAATTTTCTTGAGTTTATTAAAGGCCCTAAATATTTTGAAAAACTCAAAAATAAAAATCGAAATACCATCGGGTGGTCTGGTGGAGGTGATGGAATTTTATCGCATATGGAATACAATATCGATGGCGATTACGAACTAATATTTTTCTCAAACTATGATGAAATTCCATTTGGAGATATCGTCTTAACGATAGAGAAAATTATGACGAACCAGCCTTACGAATTACCCAAAGCAATAAACAGAAAAGAGTCCCATGTATCTAAGCAAACACTTTCAAAATATGAAGGGAAATACCTAATGAGGGAATTCAATAACAGCATTTTTGAATTTAGAATAGAGAAGGATAGTTTGGTTTTTTATCAGGATGGGGAAAAGAATACCGTGTTAAAAGCAGATACGGACAGTACCTTTTTTGAGCTTCCTACTGATGAGGATTACTTCGAATTTAAGGAAAACGATATTGGAAAATATACCCTTGTTTATCATTACAAAAAGGTTCCGATTATCGGAAAATTGGAAAATGGCAATGAAAACTAGAGAGTATTAGTAGATCAGATCTTTTGATACTAATACATCCTAGAAAATTACAAGCTTTAGGTGTATAGCTCATATGTTTAACGGATCGTTTTATACTGGATGTTTCTTGCTGAAGGTATCTTTTATTCTCAATGACTCGTTGAGATGGACCTACTTAGATCATTATCTAACAACAAGGAATTTCATCACTGCAATTTCGCTTTCTTCAAAAGGCATATTACCCCCCCCCCAATACTTTAAAGATGCCTTAAGGGTATCTCATATAGCACATAAAGCAATTCTTTACAGATAATCA
>CALDEN010000079.1 GCA_937942405.1 uncultured Saprospiraceae bacterium | reverse complement strand
TGCTACTTTGGTCAATTATTGCGGGTATTACAGCTGAAGTGTTCTCTACTTTTGGTTTTGGTGGAGCTACTTCCTCGATTTCCGAACTAGCATCGTCATAGGTCGTCGGTGCATTACTTCCATTACCTACATCTTGAGGAATAGCTGTCTCCTTTATTTCTTCTTTCACTGAGACCAGAACTTCATGCTTTCCATCTGTTTTTTCTGAAGGAAGAGTACTCTGTTTAGAAGTCGGATTTGTAATTGTAGAATTAGGTTGAGTTTTTTCTTCTGAAGATGATTTTTCTTCAACGGCTTTTGCGAGTACCACATCCTTCTTAACATCAACATTATCTTCTTCTTTAAAATCCGTGGGTGATTCAGTTTTAGTTGGAATGTCGGATTTTATGCTCTTAGATGCAGGTAAGCTAGTACTCGTTTCTGACTTACATGATAGCAGCATTCCACTTAAAAGGATGATACAGACTATACTTATCATTTCTTTCATTACAATACGTTTTAAAGATGACGGTAAAAAGGAGAAATTAGTTGATCAATAATGAATCTATCGTCTCAGAGTAAGAGGTAAATACTCCATGTCCATTGGTGACATTGGAAAAGCTAGAGATCACTTGGCTAGATCCCGAGTTCTGGGCATCGATCAGCTTAGAACTGGATAAGAAGTAATGATAGAAATCCTCTTCTACAGTTTGCAATGCAAAAAAGATCTTAGGCACTCTGTCCTCTCCTAATACTAATGTGTTTCTGGTTTCAAACGATAAAACGATCCGATTTCCATCCAATTTGGACTGATTTACAAGAAGACCATTCCTATGACTTAGATCATGGCAAGCATTACCTCCGAATATAAAATCAAAGTCATCAAAATAATAAATAGCTTCTGATCTAAGGAATAATTTTCCATTGGAGTCTAATCCAAAGTCCTTGAGCATAGGGATCAATCTGTAATGTGCTGGGTATGAAACTGGATCATTTATGGTAACTGCACATTCAAACCTGAGACCATACTTAGTGTTATCATCAGGGTTGTAAATGGTATCTATTGCTATTTGCTCTACATTATTAATGGTGGTTGCCAAAGGAATTTTAGTCGTTGCAAAAACATCTAACACGTCTGAATCTGCTAATGAAGCACTAAACTCATACGTCTTACCTTCTTCGATCGATGCTCCATCGTACGAGTAGCATTTATTATCGTCAAAGCTTAACTCAAACTCCTCTTGAGAATTTAACTCCCTGATCATAACCATTGCATCAATGGGATATCCCAAATTTTGGACTTGGGCATTAACTACAACTGATGTACTTAATTTGGCAAAATTGATCTGGGCGTTAGGAGATAAAACAGATTCGATAACAATCTTTTCAGATTCTAAACCATTTCTAAAATCTACTGGCTCACCACAAGAGTTAGCGGTAAGGATCAACAATGAGACTGTTAGTATGTAGAGTGTTTTTTTCAATGATTCTGGGTCTTTTTTAAGACTACGAATGCTTTCTAAGTCACTTTCTTGACGTCAAGGAACAGACTTAATTCATCAAATATACAAAATTGAGAGATATTTAGCCTTTGGCAAAAGTTAAAGTAAATACATATATGGAAATATATACATGTTTAATTTACTTTAAATCAACAAGTTAAAAAGATAGACTGTAGCTTATATAGGGTAAAGCCAATGGAAGAATGGTAAACTGATAGGTTTGGAAATTTTGAGGAGTATTCTCATTTATACCCAGTTCGATGTAATATGGATTTTTCCAAGCATAGGCATTATAAAGACCTACAGAGAACTTCTGTTTTGCCCAGCCATAATCATTGTAAAAGTTAAATCCGATATCTAATCGATGGTATAGTGGGAAATTCTGGAGATTACGGCCTTCAAATACTGGAACCGGAACTGGGTTACCTTCTCCATCAAAAATAGTCCTTACTTCAAAAGGAATCGAAACAGGAGAACCAGAAGCCACCTGCAGATTAGAGGTAAACTCTGCGTTTTTATTCAGTTTCTGGATTAAAGTAAACTTAAATTGATGTGTACGATCAAATCGGAACAAATACTCATCTCCAAAATTTATATCCTCAAATTGTCTAGTGGATCTAGACCAGGTGTAGTTGGCAAATATATTAGACTTCCCGTATGCCTTATGAATATTAAACTCTAATCCATACGCTGTACCAGTTCCTATCGGCAAATCATCTTGCCAATTAAAATTGGCATCTATTGGAGATAATACTCCCTCACTAAATGATATGACTCGATCTAGTTTTTTATAATACCCTTCTATTTCGAAATCAAAATTCTCTGATAACTCAAAACCGAAGCCCGCATTAAACACCCATGATTTTTCTGGTTTTATCCGATCCGTAGAAGGAATCCATACATCTGATGGCAAGCCAAAACCTCCATTAGAGAGAAGGTGTAGAAATTGCGACATCCTACTTAAACCAACTCTGAAGAACGAACTATTCCCCTCTACCAATAGACTCAATCTGGGCTCGATCGAGTGATCATAATTTGAATCTGTCTTAACTAGATTATACCTCAGTCCTACATTGGCTTTTACCTTATCCGAAAAACGAATTTCATCCTCGCCATAAACATATACTTCTGTGCCTACAAGGTCTTGGACATTGAGAATATCCATTAATGTGTCTTTAGAAATATCTCCTTGAATAAGGTCCGAATTCTGATCTAGAGTAATTAGTCCGGGAGAAAAAGTATGATTGACTGCTCCAAAACCAAACTTGAAATAATTTTTTGTGTTAGGCACAAAATCAAAATCAGACTTAAGCCCTAAATCTCTAACTGAGGACTGGAATAAATTAGAATCATATGTCCGAGTCATCCCCGTACCTAAGGTCATGTCGAACTGTTGCAGATCAAAATTATTTAAGTCAAAACTACTTCTATACAAGGTCAAGTTATGATAAAGCTTTTGACTTAATTCTGAATTGAGCCTTACTGAAAGAATATTATTGCCCCAGTCTGAATTGATCTGATTTGTCTCTACAGGCATTAGAGGCAATGCGGTCAATGTTCGTACAATCTCATTAGATAAGTCATCACTGCCTTGATAATAAGAGATATTCAGCTTATTCCTTTTACCCAATTGGAAATTTAATTTTCCGTTAAGGTCATAAAATGAATAATCTGACTGACGCTGTGTACTATTATCACTATTGACCAAACTTGTAAACCCATCTAACAACCATAAATCTAGATGCGTCCTCCTATAAGAAACGATAAACGAGCTTCCGTTTTTACCTAATGGCCCTTCTAGGGATCCCCTGAAAGCAATTGCCCCTAGACTTACATCCCCTTTTAACTTTTTAGTACTTCCATCTTTTGTACGCACATCAAACACTGACGATAACCTACCTCCGTATCTCGCCGGAAAAGATCCTTTGATCAGTTTAGCAGACTTTATAGTATTGGGATTGAAGATGGAAAACATACCTAAGGCATGTGAAGTGTTATAAACAGGAACCCCATCGTATAGGATTAGATTTTGATCAAACGAACCACCTCTTACATTAAGTCCTCCGAGACCATCAGCTCCAGATGATACTCCTGACATCATATGGGCTAGGCCTAATACGTCTGATTCCCCGGCCAAAGAAGATATGGACCAGATCTTATCTACTGGCAATACATCTGCAGAGTATAATTGAGTTTCTTGAGCATCTACTTGTCTATCTAATATCAGTACCTCATTGAGTACTGCATCGGGACTTAAATCTACATTTATGGTCGTATCTCTTTTTAATTTGAGTTCTAATATCTGCTTAGAATAACCGAGGTAGGAATAATACACTCTCTGGACTCCCTTATTTATAGAGAAACTATAGAAGCCATATTCGTTGGTATTGGTCCCTTCTGCTTTTTCATGATTATAGATGTTTGCATAAATGAGCGGTTCCCCTGAGAGACTGTCACGTAAATATCCACTAATCGTAATGATTTCCTTTGCAGTAACAAATTCGTCTGGAACGATGACCAGCTGATTACCTACTATTTTATAGGTTGCATCAGATCCTTTTAAAATTGCATTGAGAATAACTCCGAGAGGTTTATTCTTAGTGGAAAGGCTGATTACTTTATTTTTAGGAAGATCATTTGGATTAAAGGTAATATTGACATTGGAAACTTCACTCAGCTCAACGATGACTGTGTTTAAGTCTTTTTTTATAACACTATAATCGACTCTTACTTCATCAGGTATCATATCCTGACCCACCGCCCAAAAGGACGATAGTAGGATTGCAAGCACCTTTAAGAGTCTTATTGTCTTCATATTAATCCCAAATGATAAAGGATTACCTAATGGAGGACAAAAATGCCGCCAATTTTTCATTTTCGATAAAAACGAACTTAGCTCAAGCCAAAAAAATAAAAAGCCCCCTTTAATATGTAATTAAAGAGGGCTTAAATTTTTTCAATCTCAAAATACTATTTACAATCCAAAAACTTAATTTGATAAGATTTAGATTCTAATTTTTCATATTGCATCTTATGAGTAACTGCTAGTACCTCAAACAGATTCTCTATACTTGAATCTGTTGCCAGAGGCGATGTCAACATACATGATTTATCAACATTAGATGATAGGTCAATATTTACTTGATAAAAGTCTGCGATCTTAGCCATCGCATCACTTATCGACATATCTCTTATCATTAGTTTACTCTCAAACCACTCAAAGTTTCCTGCACTCAGCTCTTCTAACTTGATCTTGTCTAAGTCGTAATTTAAAACAGCCCTTTGACCCGCTTTTAATTCCATAGACTCATTTTTGGTAGATACCTTAACCAATCCTGATTTTACTTCTACGATTACGTCTTTTGTACTATTGTCTACATTAAATGATGTACCTAATACTTCTAGTGTATTACCACCCATATCCAAGATAAAAGGTTTTGCTTCGTTTCTTTCTACATTAAAGAATGCTTTTCCTTCTAATTTTAGTTTTCTATCTGTTGCACCATAATCATTGGCTAAAGCCAAAGTTGCACCATTATCTAACCAAACTGATGTTCCATCCTCTAATGAGGTATTTTGTATTACTTCTGCGAATATTTGCTGATCATATGATATGCCATCGTTCCTGTCTCCAATCAGATAGAAGCACGCTGCTACAAATACCAATGAAGCGGCAATCCTACTAACCCATTTCATAGGGTTCATCTTAATGACTTTTGCCGTACTTTCTTTTGTAACTACAGGTATATCCGTAGTACTACTAGAGTTGGTATTTATTTCTGAGGCGATTTGTTGTTTGAACTTATTAAATGCCTTAGTAGCATCGGGTTTGAAAGATGTCGGACTATACTCAGCACTTAAATCCCAAACTTGAGATAAGTCCTGAGACAACTCCTTATTCCCCGATGACTCCAACCACGAGTCATAGGCTTTTTTCTCTTCTGTACTCAGCTCTCCTTTCAGATGCTTATGTACAAGCGTTATTTGACTAAATTGTTTCATTCCAGCTACATTATGGATATATGACACTCAAACTATGCACTCACCCTACTAAATATCTACATTATTATAAATAAATCCCTATTCTACCTTATTTAAAGCCTTTCCGCTCATCTCATGACTCTTTACACTGGCCCTTAATATTCTTAGGGCTTTAGAAATCTGATTTTCTACCGTTTTAATCGAAATTTCCAAGGCCGTTGCGATCTCTTGATACGACATGGACTCAAATCTAGACATGGAAAAGACGCGTCTACATTTTTCTGGAAGAGCCTCTATTGTGCTATTTATGACATCGGACAATTCATTGTATTCTAATTTTTCCAGAGAATCGTCAGAATCAATAAACGTTTCTTTGTAAGAATCATCATCTTCAAACTTTATCTTCTTACCTCTTAGGTAATTTAAAGCTTTATTAATAGATGCTCTACGCAGATATGCCTTTAAAGAGATCGTAATGTTTATTGTTTCCTTTTTCTTCCATATTTCCATCAATACATCCTGGACTATATCTTCAGTGGCTACGCTATCATTAAGTATCTTATACGTAGCATGACATAAATAATTATAGTACCTAGAATATATCTCCTCCATGGCTTTTTCACCATTGGACTTCAAAAGCAAGATTATTTCTTTGTCTGTGTTCTCCATTAGAAAATAAAGGAAGTTGCTTAGGGTGCGATATATTAAAAATATATGTAATATAAAAGTAGCATTTTATTTGGTCTTTATGCAGTTTAAAATCAATATCTTCATGGTATCAACATATACATACCTATGAATAAGATCTATTTTTTATACTTTTTTTCTCTCATGTGTCTCATCTCATGTAAAAATGAAGCACCTAAATCTACTGATACTACCGATACAAAGGAAGTAAAACAAAAATACACCCTTACTCCTTTTACAAATTCCGCAGAATTTGCAGATGCTCAATTATCTAACATGAGATATAAGGAAGGAGTATTTAAATTTGATGTAACTAATTACGAACTAGGAACACAAACTGCAGATGCTGCTAGTAAGATGTGTGCTAATTCCGGAAAAGGACAACATATACATCTTATCGTAGACTCACTACCCTATGCTGCTAAATATACTAACGAGTTTGAGCATGCGGTAGATAATGGTGGCCACTTTATGTTGGCTTTTTTATCTAGATCTTATCATGAAAGCATTAAAACAAAGGACGCTCATATTGTAAAAAGAGTCATTACAGCCGAAAATGGCTTATCTCAAGAGTTTGATGTGCCCTATAACATGATCTTCTATAGCCGACCTAAAGGAACTTATGTCGGTAAAGCGAATACCAATAAAGTTATGCTGGATTTCTATCTGGTGAATACAGAATTATCAGAAGATGGATTTTATGTCGATGCCAATATCAATGGAGAAGTGCATAAAATCACTAAATGGCAACCTTATTATATAGAAGGACTGCCTATGGGAGATAACTACGTAAGCCTGATTTTAAGGAACAAAAACGGAGAAAAAGTCAATGTGCCATTGAATCCGGTGAAAAGAATCTTTACGCTGAAAGAAGATCCTACAGAAGAAGGATAAAAAATAATAAACTTAGAGTAGTTTGTTTTAGAAAGTAATTCTAAATTTGCGGCTCTGAAAAATGGTGGTTGTAGCTCAGCTGGTTAGAGCATCGGTTTGTGGTACCGAGGGTCGCGGGTTCGAATCCCGTCTTCCACCCTTTAAGGGACAAGCAGTAATGTTTGTCCCTTTTTTATGCTCCCAATTCTCAATATGTTGATGAACATAGTTTTATACTAGGGTATTTACCTATATGATTGGCTTTAAGCTGCATGAACACTTTGAATTCAATAGAATTGGATCTTAAAAGGATGTATGATTTATACCTGACAAAAGAAGTGACATTAATAAAATACTTAGAATCAAGATTTAAGGTTAATCATAAGCTTTAAATGCCCAAATCGAGCTGCTGAGCCAACTCTGAATACAAAGCTATTATATGAGACGCTTTAATAGCCTAAAACGAAGACCAAAGACTGGCTAGTTTAATAAAGTTTCTAATAGTGTATGTACTTTTAAGACTTAAAATAAAACAACAGATTAGACCTTCCCTTTCCCTTTTCACCCGAGAATTAAACATAAAAAAAGGGAAGTCTAGAATAGAATCTAGGCTTCCCTTAAATATTAGAGTTTAAATTTGATTAAAAATCAAATGCGTATCTGTATCCTATATTAATATTCAACGCTCCTACTGATTTCTCAGAGATCACATCTTCAATTTCTAACTTAGCAGGTAACTGATATAATGCTGAAACAAAAAACTTACCGAATGAAAGACCAAATTCAGGCATAATCCCAAATCCACCGCCGTTTTGTTCAGGAACAGTAACAGAATTACCCGTCGCATCTGTTATTGTAAATTCCGGCGTTAACAACTGAGTTAATCCAATACCTAATCCAACAAAAGGAGTAAACCCTTCTTCCTTTAATCTATATTGAGCTTTTACACCTGTAAATCTCAGGCCAAAAATATCAATATCTCCACCGCCTGCACCAGCCAATAAATGTTCGGTAAATGCAATACCGACTCCTAAATTTCCATTTAAGTGATAAAGGACATCGACATTATAACCGATACCACCATCCAAGTTCAAATCTTCTGGCTCTTCACTTACTCCAGATCCTCCTGGAATAGACCATCCCAAACTACCTGAGGCAGACACAACATGCTGGGCGTTTACACTAAATGCTCCAAAAAAACCTAAACAAAATAGTAAGATAAATTTTTTCATTCTAATTGATTTTAAATTGATAATAATGAATCGTAATAATAGTTCTAATTACTTTTTAAACAAAGTAATATGCTAAAAATTCATATTTGAATTATTAAAATATCTTCCATTTTTTTAATGACTTGCATGATGGTAAGATAGAATGCCTTTTTAACTGCTTCATCTGCTAGAAAGACTTTTTTGTTTATAATAAATTTTCGAAGTTAAGCCCTGAAACGCTCTAATATATTTGTTGGATAAATGAGTTTTCTTGTTTCTAATAGGAAATTTAGAAAAGTAGTTAGTTCATCTCAGTTCTTTTTCCATAATGCTCTATAGGTGCATCTAATATTTTCTCTGTTTTAATAATTTCTACTTAGCGATCGAACACAAAATTATTTACAGTCTA
>CALDEN010000078.1 GCA_937942405.1 uncultured Saprospiraceae bacterium | reverse complement strand
TCTTCTATCCCATCTCAAAGAAGTCGCCCAATATAAAGAGCTTATATGGTCGCTGGCGTTAAGGGATTTTAAAGTAAAATATGCACAGACCTTTATCGGTTTCTTATGGGCCTTTTTAGTTCCTATCGTTACCCTACTGATCTTAAATGTAGTATTCGGTAAAGTGATCGCTGTAGATACTGGAGGGATACCTCATCTACTGTTTACCATGTCTGGCTTAGTAGTCTGGAATTATTTTTCAACGCTTGTAAGCGAAGGAGGAAACTCGATACTCTCTAACCAAGCCATGATCAAAAAAATCTATTTCCCTAGACTGGTCATACCCTTATCTAAAGCATTATCGGGTTTGATCGATTTCGGGATTAATTTTTTGCTGCTTATGGCTTTATTGGTTTACTATAATATCTGGCCATCAGAGCAGATCATCTACTTACCTTTGTTTATACTACTGATTATACTTTTAGGGGTGACGGGAGCGGTATGGATTAGTGCCTTTACAGTGCGGTATCGTGATTTTAAGTTTGTCACTCCATTTATACTTCAGATCGGATTATATGCTTCTCCCATCGCCTACAGCTTGACAAATGTTCCAGATAAATACCTCAATCTATATCAGCTCAATCCGATGGCAGGAATTATAGAAGGGTTCCGTTGGTGTATCTTTGGCTATAGCCAATGGTCGTTCGAAATGCTCATAATCTCTATTGTATATGTGATTGTGCTCTTTATCTTGGGTCTATTGTTTTTTACACGTGTAGAGTCCGTTATGGCCGACATACTTTAAATCATCTTTATTAATCCTGTGAGCAATAACTCAAACATAAGTATCCACGTCACTCAGCTTTCTAAAAAGTATGAGATCGGCAGTACTCAAAAGGATACATTGAGTGAGTCGCTTACGAGCATCTTTAAAGCCTCAGATAAAGAAGATTTTTGGGCATTGAAAGAAGTATCTTTTGATATCCATAGAGGGGAGGTCGTCGGTATCATCGGAAAGAACGGTGCCGGAAAAAGTACGCTACTCAAAGTGCTTTCTAAGATCACTAAGCCAACATCAGGTCGTGTGGAGTTATATGGTCGCATCGCGTCTCTACTAGAAGTCGGTACGGGTTTCCATCCCGAACTCAATGGTAGAGAAAACATCTTCCTTAATGGTTCTTTACTCGGTCTATCTCGCAAAGAAATCAAAGAACGGCTAGATGACATCATCGAGTTTTCGGGAATCGGAAACTTTATCGATACTCCCGTAAAGAAATATAGTTCTGGGATGTATGTGCGGCTCGCATTTTCTGTAGCTGCTCATCTCAATCCTGAGATCCTACTTATAGACGAAGTCTTGGCTGTCGGTGATCATGCTTTTCAGCAAAAATGTCTAGGAAAGATGGAGGAAGTGGCTTCTAGTGGAAGGACAGTATTACTGGTCAGTCACAATCTAGAAGTAATAGAAAACCTCTGTTCTAAAACAATCTGGATAGATAATGGCCAGTTGGCGTTTTATGGAGATACACGTGAGGCTATCCGATTATATCTAGATAGTGTAGAAAACACTCAAGAAAAAACAAAAGCAAAATATCTAAAAAACATAAACGCGTATCAGGACCAAAAAGACATCGTTATACAAGCTGATTATGATATGGGTGATGCATCCATTTTTCCAAATCTGGGCTTCGTTATTTATGATCGATATCACAGACCTGTAACCGGAACTAACCCAATACTGGAATCACAGGCTATCCGTACTGCCTCTGCTCAAGGAAAAATCTCTATCACTATAAAAAATCCAAGTCTCAAAAATGGAACTTACACCATCAGTTTATGGTTCGGTGACGGATCTAATGATATAGAAAAACTAGAGCACTGCGTGCAGTTCAATGTTTTTAACATGACAACACATCCGAATCAAAATACCGAATTAGGACCATTGTCGATAAGCTGTAAGTATGAGTACAAATAGTCTTTATACGAGAGCTAAACGAGCTTCGAAAATAATCAGCTCTTACTTCAGGGGTTCGGTTTATGGTATCCGCCCAGGCTACATACATAAAAAAGAAACTCAGCATTTCGATGATACCCACAATGCCGATGAATGGCAAAAAGAAGTGTACGCAACGGCCTTAGATGTTTTTAATTCAGAATCATATACTACAGTTTTAGATATCGGCTGCGGTTCTGCATATAAATTAAGGTCGTTTTTTAAAGGGCACAACTATACTGGAGTAGAAATAGGTGCTACGCTAGACTATTTAAAATCTACCTATCCCACTGATCCATGGTGTACTATAAATGACTGTTATGGTAAAACATATGATCTCATCATTTTGTCTGACGTTATCGAACATGTGCCAGATCCAGCGTTTTTTCTACAAGACATCATTTCTAACATACACTTCCATAAAATAATAATCAGTACTCCCGACAGAGCTCTACTAGAAGGGTCAGATCTGGGACCAGCAAAAAACCCTACTCATTATAGAGAATGGAATCAAGCTGAGTTTTCCCTCTTTATCTCAAGCTTACTCCGAGTAGATAAACAAATAATTTCTAACCTCGAACAAGCGACACAGCTCATCATCGCATCTCCTAAATCATGAAGCCACTCATAAGTATCATCATATGCACCTATAATCGTGCGGAGATACTCTCTAAGTGTCTAGCCTCTCTACTCGATGTAGCTATTCCTATGTACCCTGTCGAGATTCTAGTAATAGATAATAACTCCTCCGACCACACGAGTGATACCACCCGTCAGTTTATATCCTTGTCGTCAGAAAAATACATAGCTCGATATATTCTCGAATCGACTGTCGGATTGAGTTATGCAAGAAACACCGGCTTAGATCAGGCTCATGGTAATTGGGTATTTTATCTAGATGATGATGCCATGATTACCGCTTCCTTTTTTACAGAATTAAAAAACTGTATCGACCATGATTTTGATGCTTTTACGGGAATATTCAGGCCATACTACATTACGGATAAACCTCAATGGTTACATGATTCTTTTGGTTCTAAAAAAAGTTTTAGTCCTGGTATAGGACCATTGGGTGAGGACTATCTCTGTGGTGGAGTGATGGGCTTTAAAAAAGAAGTACTACATGCAGTGGGCGGTTTTCCGACTAAGCTAGGCATGTCAGGAAATAAAGTCGCTTATGGAGAAGAGACCTATGTGGAAAACATATTACGATCTCAAAATTATTCTTTGGGTATCAATCCAAAGTTAGAAATTCTACATCTCGTACATCCAAAGAAGTATAGTCTGCGGTGGAATTTGAAATCAGCTTATGCCGTAGGGAAAAGTCAGAAAGAAATCGGCTTTGTGGATGAGAGTATTTTTATAGACAGTCTTTCTATATTATTTAAACACAGCTTTATAGAAATACCTAAGTTGGTACTCTACCGTAAATTTAAAGAGAGATACTCGCTAAAGTACCTCTCTTTAAAAATTATACAACCTTATGTTTTATTGGCCGGTCGCCTGTTTTAATTTTATCTAATAATCACCATTTTCCCAAAACCTCTGTCAAACAGATTATCGCCTTCTGTTTCCAATTGATCAAATCCATTCGTGTCGTAAATGGGTTTGTAGAGATATGTTCCTGCTGCTAGTTTCTGACCGAAGTCATCTGTCCCATTCCATCTATACTCGCTCTTATTGAGTCCGATACGTACTGGGCCTAACTCTTCTGGTAATATCTGTTTTACTAATTTACCAGATAACGAGTAGATATTTATGACTATCGATTCTGGAGGGACATCTCCTGTTATGTTAAACACAAACTGTGTGCTCGTACTGAAGGGGTTAGGATAGTTGTAAATATTACTGATCGCTTTTCTTGTAATTACTTCAAAGGATTTAACAAAGGAGTTATCTCCAGAAACGTTTCCTGTTACGTCCTCTGTCTGAATCGTAAGTTTATAAATTCCGTCCGTCAAGTTTTCAGGGTTAAATACGAGTATCGCTTTGTTGTCACTTCCTTCTGCAGGAGTAAAGCTGATCTCTGACCCGTTGACATCTATTTCTGATTGGTTACCATTAGGGTCTTCTAACAGAATAGTAAATAGATTAGGATCATTTAATAACAAGAACGGGTTTTCATCTGTAGCACAAGCAGTGATTATTGGGCTAGAAGATACTACGTCTCCATTATTGATATGTACCCCATCAAAAGTGACGTCTAGTATAGGATTGATTTGATCATCTTTAACATGGAATTTTCCTAAACCGAAGTTGTTAAAGTAGTATTGCTCTTCTGGGTTTTCTTCATTGTTTAATCGAAGGTTCCATAAATAATCACCTCCGAAACTAACCGTAGGTACTTCGATCGTAGATACTATTTGTGACTTGGCAGGAATGGCAGCGACTTGTATCGTATCTACATACTCGTTATTCTGACCGTCCCTTACAGACATTATCAGATCCGTAGCGTCCATATCCTCACTTGTATAATTGAGAATAGGTAATTGGATTCTAAAATCTCTACCCTGCTCTAAGGTGTCTGATTCGTAAATAAATTCTGCTTCATTTGTCACGAGAGCTAGATCTGGAAGGCTCTTCGAGAGTACTCTTAAAAAATCAATTTGTGGCGTAGTTCTATTTGATTCTAAAATACCAGGACCCCATGAATCTTTACTGTTAATTTCTAATCTACATCTTTTGAAATTAGATTCATTTAAAGGATCTAAGCTGATGTCCTCCGTACTTCTGTTTTCTATCAGTAGCTCTTCTGTTCCATCAGGATAGACTCCATATACATTGATGCTGATTTCATCATGATCTTCCTTATCAGAAAAACTCCATTCTACTTTATCCCATGCTGCCACAGGACCGATGATTGTAGATGATGCTGTTCCTTCCGTAAGGTTCCAATATGCTTTGTATGATTGTTCTATTTCAGAATTTACATCTATTCCATATTCTTGAGCGATTACTTCCCCACCTTTCTCAAAAGCAATTACAAAAGGAACACTTCCTGATTTGAGTACATCTATATTATCGATACCGTTTTCTTTAAATTTATCAAATAGATTAAAACCATATAGAGCGGTGTCTCCTTCCCAATCTTCTACATACCAATCTATATTGGCGTTCATCATTTGTGTACTTATAAACATTCTAGAACCGACTGGAATATTATCCATAAGATCCATAAGTTGTTTACGGCTCTCGGGTGTATCTAAGTGATAAATAAAATTATCTCCCGCATTGGGAAATTGTGAGTATGGGTGGTTTGAACTAAAGTAAATTATCTGATATGGATCAAAAACAAATGCTCCTATAAAGTTGCCAAAATTAGTTTGGTTCAATGAATTCCATGGCGAGCCATCGATGTATATCCAATTAGCTGCTAGTGTAGATAGTCCAATATCAAAACGTATGTCTTTTATCTCAGCACCAAAATTCCATGCTCTATCTTCTGATACAAGTAGCGTTTGTAAATCATCTTTCAGATACTGATAGTAGTGACTCTGATTCCATCCAGATGGGCCTTCTTTTTCATAAATAAACGAACTGCTAGACCATATATTTCCGATCGGAGATTGAGGATCTATATTGCTTACTCTCCAGTAATATACTGTCTTTTCTATTTTCTCAATACTCGGAGTCCATCGCACTAGTCCTCCTTTACTCGTTACCTCTCCTCTCTCTAGTATCG
>CALDEN010000077.1 GCA_937942405.1 uncultured Saprospiraceae bacterium | reverse complement strand
GGGTAGTTATAGTACAGATCATATCCTTTACGTCCGCTGATGTATGCCTCTCCTTCAAAACATTCTACACGTTTATCGTAGAGCATGATGATGGTATCTACATAGGCTTGCTTAAGTACTTCGTCTTCAGTCTTAGAAAATAGATGTCCATACAGTTTTATCCCATGGTCAAACTGGTACTTTACCCTTCCATTGGCTGCTGGTGCGTTACCGTAGGCTTTTCTCCAGAGGGGAAGTGCTTTGTCATATTCATTAGAATCATAAAAGTCCTTATAGATCACATAGGCTGTCTCTACTTCATCTCGTGTGGCAGCGTCTAGATCTGCAAAGCTTGTACACGGATTAGCAGGTTCGTCTGCGGCGATGATTTCTTTGACTGGCTCCTCGATAACTTCTTGAGTCACTTTAGGCGTACAAGAAAGTATGAGGAGGAACAGAAACGATAGGGTATAGGCTATTTTAGACATAAGCTTAGAGGGTTTATAATAATCATGCGATTATCGTTAAGACGTAACTAATTGCAAAAGTATTAAAGAGCAGCTAATAAAGATTATAGGATAGATGATAAAAAAAGCCACCTTGACGTATCGAGGTGGCTTTTAGATATGATTTTTATGTTTTTATCTTCTATTGGAATCTGACGCTTACTCGCTCTCCGATCCAACAACCGACTGTCTGCGACTGTCCTGCTTTTACACCTCTCATGTGTCCCTCTGCCTTATCAGGAAGAGAAGAATTGTATTTAGAGATCTTTCCACTTGCTTCAGAAACGAAATCAGGGTCTTTCTTTGCCTCTTTATACTTGTCGATAGCTGCAAGTACTGCGAGTCTCTGATTCCATGCATCTCCACAATTTCTAGCTCCTGTAGCATACATATCTCCGATCATCATCAGCGGCTTACCCCATCCTGGTCTCAGTTTTAATGCTTCTCTTGCTTCTTTACGAGCATCACCATATTTCTTCATCTTACGGAAGAGGATAGAGGCGATAGAGTTATGGTATCCTGCTTTTTTTCTAGCATCTGTTTCTGTAGAGATGGCTTCTCTATATTTAGCCATTGCTCCTTGGAAGTCTCCAGCTTTGTATGCTTTGTTTGCAAGTAATGCAGGGTTGTTTGCTTCAAATTCTGCTTTTCTACTTGCATTTTCAGAAGAAGCCCATTTTTCATATACTCCTTTGAGTTCTGACATCAGTGGGTCAGTATCATCACATCCTTGTAGTTTTAACTGGTTGTACAGATCTTTTGCCTTTTGTGGAGATGCCTCAGCTCTATATCCTGGCTCCCATTTATTCTTAAAAAATGCACAGTCAAAGATGTCTCTCTCGATAGGTTTAAATGAAGCGTTGGCATTTTTTAATGCATCCTCATAATAAGTGCCTAATCTAGAATCCGTTTTTCCTTTTTCGGCGATCTTCTGGATGATGTCATAGATAGCTCTTGCTTTGGCCTGATCGATTTTACCTTTTTCAAACTGGTATGCAGCGATTGCGGCATAAGGCATAAGTACAGAATATTCAGAATCTACTCCAGACTTAGCTACGGCATCATCGAGTACTTGAAGGTTCTCGCTATAGTTGCTATTAAGACTATAGTACATATCGTACCCTTTTCTTCCTAGAAACTGACCTATTTTCTGATCTTTACATTCCTGAGTGTCACCACATTTTAGGCTTACACCGCCATTTTCTACACAAGCGATGGCTTCATCGTATAATTTGATAATCTCAGCTTTATACTCTGCTTTTTTAGTGGCATCGGCCTCGTTTTTAAAGAAATCTTTATAGATCTCGATACCATCCATATAGTGAGTGGTACGTTTACCATCAGCAGCTGGTGCAGCTTCATAAGCAATCTTCCAGCTCGGGTAGGCTTCTGTAAAGTTTTTAGATTTTATAGAAGTTCTATAAATAACGTGTGCATCAGATATCTCTGTTTCATTGGCCATGCCGACCCATGATTCACATTGCCCCATACAAAATGAAGAGATTAATAATAATGCAGGTACGAGTAAAGTTAGTCTCAATTCCGTTCTCATTTTTCTGTTTTTTATAAATCCTTTAATCATATTTTCTTTTGATAAACCACTCATCATCATTGAATGTAAATGATAGTGTCATTCTTGCAAATGTCTCACTCAGTGGAGAGCCTTCACCTCTACGACCTAAGTCTATTCCTAGGTTTGCATGAGAGATCTTTCTCTGATATACAAACGGTAATCCCAGTCCGAAGGTAACACCGTAATTTGTTAAGGCTTTGTTATCGATCTCTCTGGGATCTGTTTTATAATACGCACCATATCGATAAAAGGTACGCTTAAGGAAGTTATTATATGACTTATAGTCAGGACGGATATATCCTCCTGCAGATATCTTATAGGTGTTTTTGAGTGACTCAGGATTGGCTTCATTTTTATAACTACTCCATGAGGTAGTCGTAAAGTTTACACCGAATGCAAACTTCTTGCCCTTAAAGTAGGTAGCTCCGATGCCTAGAGATGCAGGTAATGTGCCTTCCCCTGATTCTCCCAATATGATCGAACCTAGGGTGTCGATCGATGAACCTGTATTGGTCAATTGCTCTACACGATTGTAAATGTTGGCATCAGTATTAAAGCTTGTATTTGTGTGGCCATGTAGTCCAAAGATGATTTTATCCGCTGCCAGTCCTTTGTTTGCTTCTAGTTGAGACTTATTAAGTATGTGTGTATACTGAGCTCCGAAATTATACAAAAATCCTTTTACGCTATAGTCTGTGGAGAATATGGAGTTAAACGGGAGAGCAATATCCGGAAAGAGTACATTCCGCTGATATTCTATGTTACCGAATGTGTATCCGAGATTGAGACCTACTGCGAGGTTCTTATATTTCATAGAATTGCCCCAGTAAAACTTATAGGTTCCTCCTGATCCTTGAAAATTCCTGATGATACTATTTCCATCAGATAAGGTATCTACAGATGAGATGTTATAAGCCACGATAGAGTTAGGCATCAGTGTAAAGGCCATGGCAAAGTGTAGGTCTCGCTCTTCTCGTTCTAGGATATCGTTTAATGGATTGGTCAGGGGAAAAGCGAGTGATATATACTCCAGATTTCCAGACCACTGAGTAGACTCATTGCCATCGGCATCACTGAGCTGAGAATACTTTGTATATAAGCCTATGTCAAATGCTGTCGACTTAAGACTTGCCATCGAGGCTGGGTTTACGATGTTAATATGATGAGCATCGCTGTAGGATGCTCCCAGTCCTCCCATCGATCGAGAAAACATAAATTCTTCCTCTACTAGATCACCGATACCGAACCTCGAAAATGGTGAATTATCACCTCCCTGAGCCATCGCAGAAACGTAAAAAGTGCAGATAAAGACAAAACTTATAAGTTTGTTCATATTTTTTAATATCCCCAGATGAATTAGTAATTTTTAATTAGAATATGGTTTAGGCCTACTAGGACTAAATTTGGTTCTGCAAATATCTTTTTTTTGAAATGCTTTGCAAAGAATAAACTGTCTCCTCCCGTTAAAATAACGTTAATCGGTCTCTTTTTGCTTGCCAAGGCTCTGATATACCCCTCTATTTCAAGAATTATGCCCTTAATGGCTCCGTTCTGTATAGCCTCTGCCGTACTGAGTCCCATTAGATGATCATGATCTTCTGCTTCTAGGAGGGGGAGTTTATCTGTAAAATGGTTCATGGCTTGCAGCCGCATCCTCATTCCAGGGGCGATATTGCCACCAGTATAGTTTTTATCCTCATCGATAAAGTCATAGGTATTGCATGTACCCAGATCGACGACTAGAGAAGCTTCTTTGGGAAACATCTTTAAAGCACCAGCGACTCCAGCGATGCGATCTCGACCTAGCGTCTCAGGAGTATGATACTGATTGGTAAAAGGCAGCTTCGTTTTATGGTTCAAGACCAAAAGCTTTACCGCTCTTTTGAGCTTCTTTATCAGTGTTTCATTGGTCTTACGGGTACTAGAAATGATGCCATGGGTGCAGCCGTATTCTTTTATAAGCTTCTGTAAACTTGCATATGGCAATCTCCCATATCGTCGATAAAAGACCATCTTGTCTTTTTCAAAGACTGCGACTTTAGAAGAGCTGTTTCCTATGTCTATGCAGAGATTCAATCTAGTGCTTAAAGTGTCTTACTCCTGTAAATACCATCGCAACGCCGTTTTCATTACAGTAATCGATTGATAGCTGATCTTTGATCGAGCCTCCTGGCTGTACGACTGCGGTGATTCCATCTTTATGAGCGATCTCTACACAATCTGGAAATGGGAAGAAGGCGTCAGATGCCATCACAGATCCTTCCAGGTCAAAACCGAAGTGCTTTGCCTTCAATATCGCTTGCTTACATGCATCTACTCTAGAGGTCTGTCCACAGCCCATGCCGAGTAACTGGTCGTTCTTTA
Source organism: uncultured Saprospiraceae bacterium (assembly GCA_937942405.1). GTDB lineage: Bacteria > Bacteroidota > Bacteroidia > Chitinophagales > Saprospiraceae > JAHDHU01. Next base: position 1,361 of record CALDEN010000077.1, on the reverse strand, counting down.
CGAGTACGATCGTATTGCTTTTGAGGTGTTTGACACATTTATTGGCAAATACGAGGTCTTTTAATTCTGCGTCTGTCGGTTTTTTATCCGTTCTAGCTTCAAAGCTCTCTGTAGTCTCTTGAGAGGCATCGAAGTCTTGTGTGATCACTCCATTGAGCAGACTCTTGTAGGTCTTTTGCTGAAGATTGAAGTGTTTGATCTTTAGCAATACTCTTTTTTTCTTTTGCGTAAGCAAGTCATGAGCCTCTGTACTGAACGACGGAGCGATGACTACTTCATAAAAGAGCTCGTGTATTTTTTTGGCTGTAGCCAAATCTATTTCCGTATTACTTATCAGGATTCCTCCAAAAGCAGATACAGGATCTCCTGCCAGTGCCGCATCCCATGCCTCACTGATCGTAGCTCGAGTAGCAATGCCACAAGCATTGGTATGTTTTAGGATCGCAAAAGTAGGAGCGTCATCTTTGAACTCTGCCATAAGCGAAACGGCTGCATCCACATCTACGAGATTATTATAAGATAGATCCTTACCGCTCAGTTTATCGAACATCTCCTCTAACTTTCCATGAAAGAGTGCTTGCTGATGTGGGTTTTCTCCATATCTCAGTGGCATGCCATCTGGATGACTTACTTTAAAACTATGATCTGTCTGATCGCTGTTAAAGTAGCCATGTATCGCCGTATCATAATGGGATGATGTTGCAAATGCTTTAGTAGCCAGATATTTTCTTTGTTCTAATGTACTAGCTCCTTCTTCTTTAAGGATATTTTCTAAGTAGCCGTATTCGTTTTTGGACGATACGATGACTACATCATTGAAGTTTTTGGCGGCAGCTCGTATAAGAGCGATCCCTCCGATGTCGATTTTTTCTATAATTGCCGACTCGTCTGTCGTACTCTTTACCGTATCCTCAAAAGGGTACAGATCCACGATTACGAGATCGATTTCTGGAATCTCATATTTAGCCAATTGTGACTGGTGATCTGGCTCTCTCTTAGCGAGTATCCCTCCGAATACCTTAGGGTGCAGTGTTTTTACACGACCATCGAGTATAGACGGGTAACTCGTGAGGTCTTCGACACGATGTACCGGGACATTACGGCCTTCTATAAATTTTCGAGTTCCTCCAGTAGAGTATATTTCTACGCCTAAAGTGTGGAGTAGGTCGACTATTTTTTCGAGGCCTTCCTTATTAAAAACAGAAATGAGGGCAGACTTAATTTTTATCTGAGACATGGGTTGGTTTATAGCCTGCAAAAGTAAAATATTTCTTGGTTCGCGGTGCTCCCTTTTTGTCATTTCGACCCTGTGGAGAAATCTTTATTGTTAAGAAGCAAGGTATGATTTGAAAACAAAATCG
>CALDEN010000076.1 GCA_937942405.1 uncultured Saprospiraceae bacterium | reverse complement strand
CCGCTGAATAACAGCCCCGAATTCGTCAAACATTTCACCCAAGAACTGCTTAGTTTGTTGTTTATTGGGTTCGCTCATTGAGGTTCTTCTATAAGGCTCAGTGGCACTTTTAAATTTACCAGCGTAATAGATGTCAAATTTCACACCCAGCTTATCCATAAGTGGCTTATAGAATGGAATCAATGTTCCGAAACCTTTAAGATCGATCATCCCATTAGGGTTTAGAAAGATCGAATCTGCAGTCGTCGCGAGTAGATAAGCAGACTGGGTATAAAAGTCCTCATAGGCATAGATAAATTTTCCACTTTCTTTAAAAGCTTCCAATGATTGTACGATTTCATGCAAAGTCGCTTGTCCGATTTGTGTAGACTGCGTACGGAGGACGATTCCTTTTATTTTACTATCCGTAGCTGCATGAGCTAGCGTTCTTTTTATGGTTCTTAAACCTGGGTATTCCTCTGTATCGAAGTCATATTGCTCTCGAGCAACGTTATTCGTCTTTTCAGGAATGGCTTTGGATAGATCGAGCTCGAGGATACTATCCGAGGCGATGTCACCAGCTTGTGATGCCATGATCCCTCCTATACCTGAAAATATAAGAATCAGCAAGGCCAGAGCCGCAATAGTTCCTAAACAAGATGCCGTAAAAAACTTAAAGAATTGTTTCATAGTTGTATTCTAACACTTAAAAATAGGCTTTTGTGCCCGAAACTCTTAAAAACTTAGACCAATGGTGCCATGTGGGATATCTAATGCCTTATTCTAGCGATTTGTACGATTCTGGGACAAATCTAGGATGACATATACATAGAAACAAAAGATCTTCTGAGCCTATATTTTCTATACGTTGAGTCTGTCCTTTTTTAATATGACAGAGTTCTCCAGGACCGATTTCATTGCTGATTCCATCGATTTCTACCTTTCCTTTCCCGCTAAGGATATAGTAGATTTCTACACCTTCTAAAGTATGAAGAGCTGTAGTGACTCCCGGCTCTACTCTCGCTTGTGCAATAGATATTGCAGGGTCGATCGTCACATCATTGAGTAGCTCTAAGATGTGACATCGTTCCTCGGTGTAGAATTCATCAGTTATATTGGGACTTAATATCATCTTTTAGTGAAGGTCTTAAGCCATACAAATTACAGCCTTAAGATTAGTTATTTTGAGTTTATCTGAAATGTTTTAATTTAAAGCGATAATTAAACCATCAGACCTAAATGAGATTCTCTTCCATTTTATTTTTCTTATTCATTGCTATTCAGCTTTTTTCTCAAAATAGAATTGCCATTTACGATGTTCAAGCGACTCGTTCGTCTAAGACCATCGTAAAAGACGTCAGTGGCTATATCGTTAATTATTACGCCAGTGATGATCGCTTTGTAGTCATAGATAAAGCCAATCGTCAACTCATTAAAGAAGAACAAAATCGACAAAAATCTGAGGAGTTTATCGATGGTTATATCGTCGATCAAGGAAAGCAAGAAGGCTACGATTATTGTTACTATCCAAAATATGATGAAAAAGAAAAAATGCTCTCTATCAGAGTTTATGAGATCGCATCTGGTACTGTAATCTCCAGTCAGCAGACTAAGCTCAAAACGAGCTTTCTAGGATCTCCTAAAAATATGAAAGCTGCCATTAATGAGCTGATCGACAAGGTTAATTCGGACTGCTTTGAAATTCGATATGAAATCGTCAGATGTACCAAAGAAAAAAAGAACGAGGCCAAAGAATTGCTTTTTGCGGTAGGTTATAATCAGAGGGTAGAGGAGGGATTAGCGTATAAAATATACTGTATGGTAGAGGAGAAAGTAGGAGGAAAAACGCTGGAGCGAAAAGACTTTATAGGTAAAGGAAGGATCGACTCGATAGAGGACGGTAATTTCAGCATGCTCAAAGTAAAAGAAGGCGGTAAGGAAATACTCAAAAAGCTAAATGCAGGAGTACCACTTTATGGCTCTATCGATCAATAGGTTGATGACTTAAAGATTATCCATGCTTCCTCAACTTCAATTAAAAGTGCTTCGGGACTTTTAGTAGCGATCAAATCTTTAAACGGATATGATACTGAGGTCTGAGATGAGGCTCAATTTAGAAATATAAACGAATATCATTATGAAATGTAAACTTCTCTTTATCGGCTTGCTCTTAGGATTAGTCGGTAGCCTGATTGCTCAGGACTTTGGTGCGGCAATTCTCTTCCATCCCGACGAAACATCGGAGAGATACGAAAAAATACTAATGGAGTCCTTCAAGACTTCTTTTGACAAAAAACAACCGAGCTATACGGAGTTTTATACTTGGACAGGTAAGGAAAATGATAAGCCTGTTCCTTATGCGGCTTTTGAAAACACTGCTCCAGAACCGAGTCCCATTACTAAAATGGTCCGAATCGTACATGGACTTAAAGTCAATGAAAAACCTTCCGAGTCTTTTGCCGTAGATACAACAGGAAAAGTGACCAATATGTATCTAGATCTATCTATAACATCTAATTCTACTTATTGGATCATGGATTTGACCAATTCTGAAATGATCGAGTTTGGGAAACATAAAATGGCGGAACGTCAGGTCAATTTCAGAAGTAAGATTTCCAAGAACCAAAAATTAGAGATCGACATGGCTAAGTATTTTGGGAAGTCAGATCCCCAAAAATTAAAAAAGAGAAATCGCAAGGAATACAACTTAAAGCTGAAAGAAATCAAAAAAGATCATGCGGCTACTATTCATGATTTTTATACGGAGCGAGCACAAAGCTTAGGGAGAAGCATGAGCGGAGTGGCGAGAAGTCTGAAAAGTCAAAGTGATTCTAGACTTTGGAAAAAACATGGAGAAATAGAGCTCAATGATAAAGGCAAGCTGAAAGAATTTTTTATTGATGCCACTGCTGATGATAACTTAGCCAAAGGGAATCTCATCAAGGTATATGAGAAAAAGACCTTCGGTTCTATGGATGGATATCAGCTGGTAAATCAGGTAGA
>CALDEN010000075.1 GCA_937942405.1 uncultured Saprospiraceae bacterium | reverse complement strand
ATAATCCATCCAAATCTCGTCTAGCAGATAAAGGTTTATTGCCGGCAGAGATGGGCTGGTTTCCAGATCGGATAACTGATGACCTAGATCTAGTGATACTCGGTATGCATGCCCGGGCCGATAATCCAGAATTGGCTAGAGCCAAAGAACTCGGAATCACCGTAATGTCTTATCCAGAATATATCTATCACCATAGCAGAGACAAAAAAAGGGTAGTCATCGCTGGGAGTCATGGCAAGACGACCACGACCTCGATGATCCTCCATGTACTGCAGAAGAGGCAGCAGAACTTTGACTATCTCGTAGGTGCTCAGATTGAGGGTTTTGAACGTATGGTAAAACTGAGTGATGCTCCGATCATTATACTAGAAGGTGATGAGTACTTGAGCTCTTGTTTAGATAGACGGCCCAAGATGCTTCATTATCAGCCAGATATCGCAGTCGTTACAGGAGTGGCATGGGATCATATCAATGTGTTTCCGGATTTTGAAGAGTATAAAAATCAGTTCGGCTTATTTATAGACAGCATGCAGACTGATGGTACGCTCTTCTATTTTGGGGCTGATGAGTATCTACCGGGACTAGCCGCTGCATCGAGTAATACGTGTGATAAGCAGGCTTACGCCAAAATCAATATACCTCAGGAACAGCTATCGGTGTTCGGAGATCACAATCTACAGAATATGGAGGCCGCTCGACTTGTATGTGAGCAGTTCGGAATTACTGCTGGGCAGTTTGCGGAGGCCATCAAAGACTTTACAGGAGCTGGAAAACGATTAGAAAAACTCCATCAGACCGATGGTTTTGATGCATACCTCGATTTTGCCCATGCTCCGTCCAAAGTAACGGCTACCACCCGAGCCATCCGACAGCAGTTTGCTGATAGGAAAGTGATTGCATTTTTTGAATTGCACACTTTTTCTAGTCTTAATAAGGATTTTATGCCCCATTATAAGGCTTCATTGGCGGCAGCCGATATCGCTTATGTGTATTATAGTCCGCATACGCTAGAGATGAAAGGCATGCCAGCTCTAGATCCAATATATGTGCATGAGTGCTTCGATCATCCTCATTTAGAGGTGATTACGCAGGCAGAGGTACTGCTAGACCGCTTACAATCATGCCCTGTAGAAGAGGTGGTTTTACTGATGATGTCCTCTGGAAAATTTGGAAAAATAGATATCCGCATGGAGATCCAAAATATTGCTAGATAATTTCTAGTTGATATTGTACTTTTGGGCTTTTAAATCAAAGAAAATGTCAAGAATAATTACACTTAGGGATTCATTAAGAGAAGCGATCAAAGAAGAAATGGAACGTGATGAGGATGTATTCATCATGGGAGAGGAAGTAGCAGAGTATAATGGTGCATATAAAGTAACCAAAGGACTACTAGATCAGTTCGGCCCTAAGAGAGTAATAGATACCCCTATCGCAGAGCTCGGTTTTGCAGGGATAGGAGTAGGTGCTGCGATGAATGGTCTCAGACCGATCGTAGAGTTCATGACATGGAATTTTGCGGTATTGGCTTTTGATCAGATCGTAAATAATGCGGCTAAGACCTTGTCTCAGTCGGGTGGACAGTTCGGATGTCCGATCGTATTTAGAGGGCCATCTGGTTCTGCAGGTCAGCTTGCACAGCAGCACTCTCAGACTTTTGAGAGTTGGATGGCTAACTGTCCAGGTCTTAAAGTAATCTCATGTATCGATCCGGCTGATGCCAAAGGATTATTAAAATCTGCGATCAGAGACAACGATCCAGTATGTATCATGGAATCAGAGAGTCTCTATGGACTCAAAGGAGATGTGCCAGAAGGTGCAGATATCCTCACACCGATCGGTAAAGCCCGTATACGTAGAGAAGGAACAGATATCACACTGATATCTTACAATAAAATGGTACTCGAATGTGAAAAAGCTGCAGATGAACTGGCCAAAGAAGGCATCTCTGCAGAAGTCATCGATCTAAGAACCATCAGACCGATGGATCACGATACCATCATCAATTCTGTGAAAAAGACCAACAGATGTGTCGTAGTCGATGAGGCATGGCCGTTTGCGGGAGTATCCTCAGAGGTGAGTTACAATGTACAGAAGTTTGCATTCGATTATCTCGATGCACCTGTCATCAGAGTAAACAGTGCAGATACCTCTCTAGGTTATGCACCGACCCTCGTACAAGAATGGTTGCCTAATCCTACTAAGATCGTACGTGCCGTTAAAGAGGTAATGTACATGAAGGCTTAGGGCTGGGGTAGTTTAATTTCTTTTATTTCTTATTTGTTTGTTGTGTGCTGAAATTCACACTAATCACGTGTTTATGGTATGTGTTGCCGTAAATGGTTCTATATTAGTGTGTGTAGCCGTTGCTAACCGTTAATAACGGATAATATTCCGTATATATGGTTGTTAGTAGCCATTACCGATAAAAAAATAAGAATTGACAAAAAAGAAACATAAAAAAACAAGACCAAGATTCACAATGACAAAAGTGGAGCTAACCGACAAAGAAGTAAATCCTGAATCAGGAAATATTGAAGTTAGCTTAGAAATAGACTTAGTTCAAGGAACTCAGAAAGTAATCAATAATTATACAGGTAAACCAATTGATAATACATCCTTTATTCAAGGATATAAAGGGTTAAATAAATGGCGGACTACTTCGGAAGTGCAAACTGAAAAAAATGATCACTCATTATGTTTCAACTGTAAATTTCAACGCTTTAAGCATTT
>CALDEN010000074.1 GCA_937942405.1 uncultured Saprospiraceae bacterium | reverse complement strand
GGTTCTGTAAAATCCCTCGGTGCATGGGGCGGTGACTTTGCAATAGTGACCTCTGAAAAATCTGCAGAAGATACCCGAGAATACTTCCTATCTAAAGGCCTGGAGACTTTTGTGCCTTTCGGCGAAATGATCCTGTAGGTTGTTAATGTGCGAATTTGAAAATGTGCTGATGTGGAAATGCCCTTTGCCGCCCTGTGGCCCCGCTCTTAATTTGGAAATGTGCTAATGTGAAAATTTGAAAATGCCTGTGTGACTTGTTACATTTGATCCTTGATCCTTTGAACCTTATACCTTATACCTTAGACCTTAGACCTTAGACCTTAGACCTTAAAAATCAATTGCCTCATTCAAAAACCATAGTCACGACTAAATGTTATACTTTTGTAATCTAAATCGATAATAACATGGATACAGCAGTAAAAAGTCCCGTGATGATATATACAGAGCAGACTCCTAACCCGGAATCGCTCAAATTTGTAACGAACAAAATGCTTTATAAAGGAACGGCTGATTTTAGAGAAGCTGAACTAGCTAAGGAATGGTCTCCATTGGCAACGGATTTGTTTGAACTTCCTTATGTAAAAGGAGTATACATCTGTAACAATTTTGTGTCTGTGACCAAAGAGTTTAATTATAGCTGGGAAGACATCATGCTTAAGCTCAAAGAGCAGATAAAAGGCTATGTACAAGATGGAAAAACGATCTTAAATGATGGTTTTGCAGAAGAAATGGCTAAAATCGAAGCTGAAAAAGGTGTAGGTTATGAATATACCGGTGAAGAAGCAGAACTCGTTAAAAAAATAAAAGAACTGATCGATACCTACGTAAAACCTGCTGTCGAAATGGACGGTGGTAACATCGAGTTTAAAGCTTTTGACCAAGGAAAAGTAATCGTAGAGCTTCAAGGATCATGCAGTGGATGTCCGTCATCATCGGTAACACTCAAAGCAGGAATCGAAGGAATGCTCAAAAGAATGGTACCTGAAGTGACTGAAGTAGTGGCTGAAATGGGATAATGAGATCAATATGAAAATCGGGAAATGTGAGAATTTTAAAATGCTTATGTTCCTTTTTCGAGCTCTTTTAAGATAATTAGATCGTCGTAAATTGCTTTTTCTTTTTTATTAAAAGAGTTCATCGATTATTTTACTCGATCTCTCTATAAACTAGTACCCTTTTTGGCGAAAGCCATATCTTGCCGACGATTTGAATCTACTAGATAACATAAAAGTCGCTTTTGCATCAGTAAAGGCCAATTTCTTAAGGTCCCTGCTTACGCTTATGATCATAGCCGTCGGGATCACTTGTCTAGTAGGTATCCTCACTGCTATAGATTCGATCTTGTTTTCGATGAGTGATAATTTTAATCGACTCGGAGCCAACTCATTCAACATATTCCCTAAGTCCGAAACGATCAAAAGCAATAAAAAAGGTCGTCGATCTGCTCCTAGAAAACCGATCACTTATGACGAAGCGATGGGCTTTAAGGATAAGTATACTTATGGATCTGCTCGGGTCGCCATCGATCTATATTGCACAAACTCTGCAGTCCTCAGATATAAAGACATAAAGACTAATCCTACATACAGAGTTATAGGAGTAGATGATAACTACTTTTATGTAACCGCTTTTGAGATCGAGCATGGACGTAATTTTAATAAAACCGAAGTCGAAAACGGGAACAACAAAGTCATACTCGGCTCTGATGTCGTCAAAAAATTATTTAAAGGAAAAGGAGAAAAAGCAATCGGCGAATTTATCAATATCGGAAATGGCAAGTTCAAGGTTGTCGGTACACTCAAGCAAAAAGGATCTAGTTCTGGAGGATCTAATGACTCTAGAGTATTTATTCCACTACTCAAAGGTAAAATGCTCTACGGCACCGCTAAAACCAATTACTCCCTGACCACTGCAGTGGCCAATAGTGCAGAAGTCGATGATGCGGTCTCCTACGCCATAGGTGCCATGCGGAATATCCGTAAACTCAAAGCCTCTGAAGATAATAACTTCGAGATACGCAAGAGTGACGGCATACTAGAAATACTAAAAGACATAACGACCGAGCTCAGACTAGGTACCATAGCCATCGCTCTGATGACACTCCTCGGTGCTGCCATCGGTCTGATGAATATCATGCTGGTATCTGTTACAGAACGTACTCGAGAGATCGGTGTCCGTAAGGCCCTCGGTGCCACTCGTAATAATATATTGATTCAGTTTTTAACAGAGGCGATTGTGATCTGTCAGCTCGGAGGGATATTGGGTATCTTACTCGGCATACTCATGGGATACGGTGTCACTGCAGCGATCAAAGGAAAATTTGTCATTCCATGGGATTGGATGATCCTCGGATTTATGGTATGTCTAGTAGTAGGTGTGATCTCTGGTCTCTACCCTGCTCTTAAGGCCTCAAGGTTGGATCCGATCGAGTCGTTGAGATATGAGTAAGCGGTCCAGACACAAGTGTCGGGATTAAACAGACTAGATGTCTGTTTAAAACTTACGAACCGATTTATCAAAATCGGCAAACCAAAATTAGATCTCTGTAAATAAGTTCGTTCAGCAACTTATACTGATTCCTCAATCTAGCTTAGTGATCCGATAAAAATAATATCGATAGACACCGAACCTCGACCACCCATAAAAAAAGGCCAGCATCGCTGACCTTCATTTAA
>CALDEN010000073.1 GCA_937942405.1 uncultured Saprospiraceae bacterium | reverse complement strand
TTGATGGCGATAACTTTATTCACTTAGGAAATCTACCTGCTATGAATAATTCTTCTCGCCATAATCGATATTCCTTTGAAGACCTAAATCCACATTCTGGAAAGAATTATTATAAACTGCGACTAACAGATCATGATGGGAGCATTGACTACTCAGAAATAAGGGCTATTGAATTCAGTGCTGAGCATAAAAGCTTTAGTCTTTATCCTAGCCTAGTGTACAACCAAGAACTGGCAATCTCTGGTCCATTTGCCGATGATGACTATAAACTCATCGTTTTTTCGCCGGAAGGCAAAAGTTTTACTGTTTCTAGTACTATAGAAAACAATGTCGCTAAACTACGTTTTCCAGAAAATTTACCTAGCGGACAATACTACGTTCAGATACTAAAATCAGGTCACATTATCGAGACTTTATCTTTTATTAAAGTCTAAAAAATAGGGTAAAGCAGAAATAAATGGCCTACATCGACATTTTTCCTTGTTTGTAATAGGTTGATTACGTCTTTTAATTGTCATTAATAGTAGAATTTCTTTTTAAACTTCCGCTGTAACCAATGCTGGAAAGGTTTGCTATGGTCGCAAACCTTTGTGTAAACCCTTTTAATGTATCAAAGAGCGACAGCTCTTTAAAAATTTGAGAATGAGATCTTTTTTGAAGGTATTCCTTTTATCCTTCGTTTCTATGAGCGTTTTTGCTCAGATGAACGTTGGAGGCACTACGCTATACGGTAATGAATGGATAGATTACAGTAAGACCTACTATAAGATAAAACTTGCTGATGATGGTATTTATCGCATTAGTTATAACGAACTCATCGCTATGGGTTTTCCTGCTGCAATGGTGGCTGGAAATAGAATTCAAATGTATAGCTTAGGAAAAGAGATTCCTATTCATACGAGTTCCTCTGGATCATTAGGTTCTAATGGATATATAGAGTTTATCGGAAAAAGAAACAGAGGAGAGATAGATCAGCATCTTTATATAAATGGAGAAAGCGATCAGTTAAATCCAGAATACAGCTTATTCAGCGATACCTCTTCTTACTTTTTAACTTTTGATAACTCTTCATTGGGTCTACGTTTTAACAATAATGCCTTGGGAGTAAACGGTAGTGTCCAAAATCATTATCTCTACGAGGAAGTACAGTACTTTAATGATAAACATCACAAGCCTACATATCGAGGAGATGATCATATTCAATATTCTCATTTTGATACAGCAGAGGGTTTCGGTACCGATCTTAGTACCACAAATGATATCGTTTTAAATGTTAATAATATATTACCTGTAGGTACATTTTTTCCTTTGGTATCTGTGCGGTTTGGGTCTGATGATAATAAACATGATGTCCAGGTCGCATTTAATGGGGCCACTAAAGCATCAGAATCGTATACCTCTTTTGCAACTAAAGAATATAACTTTGCTCTTTCTTATACAGAGGTCAGCACATCTAATGTCGTAAGTGTTCGTGGATTTAATTCTTCTGACGATAATCATACTGTGGCTTACGCCAAAATCACGTATCCTAAACAACCACAAGTAAGTACAGATTACTTGGAATTTGTCGTGAAGGCCAGTAATGTAAACCAGGTGTTTTCTCTAAGTGTGCCAGGATCTTCTTATGTTGTTTTTGATGAAGAAAACAATCACAGAACTGCTGTTAACGCATTTGGAGGAGCGATTACTTTCGGTGTAGCACCGGGTAGTAATCTTAGAAAGATAAGACTATACAGAACATCCACTCATAATACTATAAGTAATGCAAAGTCCACTCAGTTTATAGACTATACTAAGGCTAACCCTACCTTCCTAATACTCAGTGGCGATAAGTTATATGATCCTACAGATCCTAATAATGCCATCACTGCCTATGCAGGGTATAGAGCAAGTAGTGCTGGTGGTGGACACGCTAGTTATATCGTAAGTGCCGAAGACATCATAGATCAGTTTGCTTATGGAATAGATCGTCATAATATCGGAAATAGAAACTTTGCATTTTTTATAGACCAACACTGGAATAACCTCCAATACTGGTTTAACATAGGTAAAGGAGTAGAATACTCGGCGATTAGAAAATCTGATAATACATCCTCTATCGTAAACTCAAAACTAATCGTTCCTACGTATGGAGCTCCAGGTTCTGATGTAATTATGTTGTCAGAAGTAGATAAAGCGGTGCCTCTATACAGTGTAGGTCGACTAGCTGCGACTACTCAGCAGGAAGTATGGGATTATCTCGAAAAGATGATCGTACATGATGATAAAGATCGATGGAATAACACCTATGAAGAACGATACTGGATGAAAAGAGTCTTGCATATGAGTGGTGGTCGAGATAATGATGAGCAGATTATCTTCTTCAGTCTAGAAAACATGCGTAATGAAATAGAAGATGTTCAGTACGGAGCAGACGTTACCACGATTAGAAAATATCCTACAGAGGTAAACACAGCGTCGCTGTCGCAAACTTCTTCAGAACTAATAAATGATGGGGTTTCTTTAATTACGTTCTTCGGGCATTCTGCTCCAGGAGTTTTTGACCTCAGTCTAGAAGATCCTAGTCAGTATACTAATTTTGAAAAATACCCTTTTATTGTTTCTCTTGGTTGTTTTTCTGGGAACATACATACACCATCTTTCGGTATAAGCGAAGATTTTGTTATGGAGCCACGTAAATCCGCAATAGGTTTCTTGGCTTCTTCTGGAACTGCATATTTAGGTGCACAAGCAAATTCTGGGAAAGCTCTTTACGATTTATTATCTGGACAGTACTATAATGGAAGTATCGGTGATGCTCTGAAAAAACTAAATGAAATCTACGAAAACGATGTTACGCTAGAGATCCGTACTTTAATGCAGCAGTATTCCTTGCATGGAGATCCTGCCTTAAGAATTACTGGTAATACTCAGCCAGATCTTACCATAAATCAAGCATCGGTAGAACTAATCCCTGAAGTAGTCGACCCGACGATGAATAGTTTTGATATAAAATTCGATATTGCCAATATCGGAACTTCCTCATCTTCTCCGATCACTGTACAAATAGTACACTATGATCCCAATGGAAACATCGTATCAACGACTCCATTACAACTTAATGCACCTTCTGATATACAAACCATCGTAGCAGAACTGCCATTAATGTCTGGACAGGATCATATCGGTAAAAATACGATAGACATAATCGTAGATGCCATGAATACCGTCGGCGAACGTTCAGAGTCTAATAACAGCTTACGTTCTCTTACTAATAATCAAGGCTACTGCTTTTACATAATGGATAACGGTGTCACTCCTTTGGCTCCTGGCGAATTTGGAATATTAAATAACAATTGTCCTTTTGTACTCAAAGCCTCAACGAATAATGCATTACTGGACCAACAAAACTATATCATACAAATCGATACCACAGAGCTTTTTAATAGTCCGATAATGGAACAGGCTCAAATAAATAGTTCAGGAGGTCTTATAAGCTACGCACCTTCTATCACCAAAATACCCAATGCCGTTTACTATTGGAGAGTGTCTCCTGTGACGACGATAAACAATCTAGGTCCCTTGTGGAGTAACAGCTCATTTGTATACATACCATCATCACCAGAGGGCTGGAACCAAAGTCATTATTTCCAGTATCTAAAAGATGATTTATCGACACTCATCGTGGATGAAGATAGAAGATGGCAATTTGCCGCTCAGGCCAAAGATCTACGATTTGATTTAGGTTTAGACCCGGATAACGGTAGATGGTTATATGTAGATGGAGTTCCATGGGGGTCATTAAACCCTACTAATCTAGGAAACTTTATAAGTGTCGTAGTAATGGACCCAGAGGAGTTAATCTATTTTGCCAATGCTTCTCACCCGTACTCAGAACTTAGTACATCTGGTGATTTCTTTGGATTCACGATGGCTAATTCTGCTAGTCGTAAAAAGTTTATGGACTTAATGGACAATGTACCAGACGGATCGAGGGTTTTTATAAGCACCATCATGATGGATGATACCGCTAATTGGTATACTAATCAGTGGGATTCTGATGCATCCCAATTTGGTTATGACGTTTATGATAAATTACAAGAAAACGGCTTACTAGATATCGGCTTACTCAGAACACTAGGGACAGTTCCTTTTGTGGTAGCATTTGAAAAAGGAGGAGAACGTATTGCAGAAGACTATGGTCAAGACATAAATGATAATATAGAAAAGACCTATAACTTTTATTGGAGACTTACAGAAGGCGTAGCGAGCACCCCAGAAATCGGTCCAGTTGATAGCTGGGACCAAATCGTTTGGAGCTTTTCTGAAAAACAAAATCACGATAACATCTACTTAACCGTATATGGCATAGATGCAGCAGGTACAGAGTCCGTTGTATTTAACAACATAAGCTCTACTAACTTTAATATCTCTTCGTTAAATAGCTCTAATTACGAAAAAATAAGAATAGAAATTCATGCTGAAGATAGTTTCGGAACAGGATTATTAGACTCCGATCGAACGAGTCCACAAGTAGATTACTTAAGAGTACTCTTCAATCCACTTCCAGAACTGGCACTAGTATCGGATCACCCGAGCTTTGTGTATAGTGGAGATGCCGTTTACCAAAACGAACAACTCGGTATCCAGATTCCGATAGAAAATACGTCTACCTCATTAATGGGAGTTACAGACATTAAATTCATCGTTACAGATCCTAATGGGAACACCTCTGTACAGACAAAAACGGTCGGACCTATAGCTGGTAAATCTACACAATTGGTTAATTTTTCTTTCAATCCGCAGAATAACGAGGGAGATTATACCTGGGAGTTAGTGTTGAACGATAGCGAAAGTCCTGAGGAGTGCTATTATTTTAATAATTATGCGTCTAGAACATTTACAGTAAGTAATTCTCCAGGGTCTCTATCGGTAGACCTAGAAAACTTCCAAGTCGAGAAGAGAGACGATACATCTTTACTGAGCTGGAATACTTTGTCAGAAAGAAACAATAGTCATTTTGATGTCTTAAGAAGCACAGACGGTATCTCGTTTGATAAGATCGGAAGAGTTGAAGGTCATGGCGATTCTAACCTACTCACTTCATATGATTTTACGGATACTAAACCGGCATCTGGAAAAAATTATTATAAATTAAAACAAGTAGATGTAGATGGCTTTTACAGCCATTCAGATATTAGAAGTGTAGTCTTCTATAATCATCTGCTCTCGTTTACGATATCTCCTAACCCTACAAGTAATGATTACATAAAAATATCTGCTAATAAAAACATGGCGGATTTAAGTATCTCATTATACGATAATATGGGTAAGCAGATCTCTGTTAAAGCAAGTAATACTTATGGTAATAATGACATCATTCTGAGACCATTAGAAAATTTGCCTGCTGGATATTATTTTGTTCAGATAAAAGATCAGTCGACCTTATATATCAAAAAGATAATTATCATAGAAAAATAACATATTATAGTTTTTTGTAATATTTGGCACAAACTTTGAATCTTTAGATGTAAACACTAGAGATGAAAAGTTTTATACTAGCCTGTGTAATATTGACCTTTTGTTCTGTAATGGACCCTACGGTTAATTTATCTAAAAGCTACATCGATTCGTACAAGGAATTGGCAGTGGTAGAGATGCATAGAAGTGGAATACCAGCCAGCATCATTTTAGCACAAGGACTGCATGAGTCAGGACTGGGAAAAAGTCCTCTTGCTGTTAAAGCCAATAATCATTTTGGAATAAAATGTAAAAATTACTGGATGGGTAAACGATATTATCATATCGATGACGATACAGATTCCAAAGGAGATCTAATAGAGTCCTGTTTTAGAAAATATGATAATGATATGGATTCATATATCGATCATTCTAATTTTCTAATGGATGCTCCTCATTACGAGAACCTATTTAAGTTTCCTAGCACTGATTATATAAGTTGGGCGATCGGATTGAAGAAATCAGGATATGCAACGGATCCACTCTATGCCGAAAAACTCGTTAAGATCATCGAAAAACATCAGTTGTATCAATACGATTTTTGGCCATATCCTTTAAAAAGAAAAATACAAGAGTAGCAAGATACCCTTGTTCAACAAAAAAGCCCGAACCAGAGAGGATACTCTTTGCTTCGGGCTTTTTTTATATCTAGTTTTAAGATAAAAGACTAGACTATCTGTCTCTTCTACCTCGTCCCTCTGCAGGCTTTTCTCTTTTTTGCAGTTTGTTTTCTCTGCTTTCTATATAATCTTTTCTACTACGAGCTATATCCAGTGCCTGATATACCGCTGCTCTAAATGAAGAATGATCTGCTTGGTTTTTTCCTGCAATATCATATCCCGTTCCATGATCTGGACTGGTACGTACAATAGGTAGACCTGCAGTAAAGTTTACTCCCGACCCAAAAGTCAATGCCTTAAAAGGTATTAAACCTTGATCGTGATACATCGCAAATATTCCGTCTACTTTAGTAAACTGTGACGATCCAAAAAATCCATCTGCAGCATATGGTCCCACAGCATGTACTCCGTTTTTCTTTGCCTCGATAATCACCGGTCTGATAATCTCGTCTTCTTCTGAACCGATGACTCCATTATC
>CALDEN010000072.1 GCA_937942405.1 uncultured Saprospiraceae bacterium | reverse complement strand
AAGCATTGCCGATAGAAACCCAGATACAGACCGACCAGGATTTATGGATGCCCATAAAAATTGGCTTATGGCATTTATGCAGTATTTCTGTGGTGCATGGTTTTTATTTTCAGGCTATGTCAAAGCCGTCGATCCATTAGGCACTTCTTATAAGTTAGTAGATTATTTTAATGAATTCAAGCTGGCCTTTGAGGGTACTTGGTTTTCGTTTATCGCACCGATATTTCCATTTATAGCTGAGCGATTTTCAGTTAGTTTTTCGGTAGTGACGATTGTATTTGAGCTGGTTCTGGGGGCGATGCTTATTTTAGGAGCTAGACCTAAGTTTACTTCATGGGCATTTTTCTTCTTGATGTTGTTCTTTACGTTTTTGACTGGATTTACATTCTTAACGGGATATGTCGGCAATGGAGCCAATTTCTTTGACTTCTCAGCATGGGGAGCCTATGATATGAATAACATGCGAGTGACCGACTGTGGTTGTTTTGGAGATTTTATAAAATTAGAGCCTAAAACCTCGTTTATCAAGGATTTGTTTTTGATGATTCCGGCGATCTTTTTCATTTGGAAGTTCAAGGATATGACTCAGCTGTTTTCTAAGAATCTGAGAGATTGGATCACTATAGCGATAGCTGCGGGGTCTCTACTTTTCTGTTTTAGTAACTATGTGTGGGATATTCCTTCTGTAGATTTCAGACCGTTCAAAGAGGGCGTAAACGTAAAGGCGACTAAGGAAAAAGAACAGGAGGCTATGGCCAATGTACCACTTACCTATGTACTCCAAAACAAAGAGACCAAAGCAGAACAGCGTTTTCCGATGGCAGAATACCTGAGGAGATATAAGGAATTTCCTAAAGATCAATGGGAGATTTTAGAAACCATCAAAGGGGAGCCCACCGTAAAGCAGACCAAGATCAGTGACTATACCTTCAAGGAATTAGAGTACGGAGATGATGTATCGGAGGAGATGTTAAGCTCTCAGGGCTATAGTTTGATGATGGTTTGTTATATGCTCAAAGGAGAAGCAGAGAAAAAAACGAGAATGGTAATCGACTCTACTTTCCAGATAGACACCATTACCTCTTTTGATTTAAAGACGAAAGAAGAGGAACTGAGTATTGTCAAAAAGCTAACAGGAACCCAAGAACGAGAGGAAGAATACTATGATATGATATGGGAAGAAGATTATTTGAAAAAATTTACAGAAAAAATTATTCCTCTTTCGGCTGGAGCCAAAAAAGCAAGTATACCGATGTACGGCGTAATCGGAAAAGCAGATAAAAAAGCCTTGATGGATTTTGTTGCAGATAGTGGGGTGGACATACCATTATATACGGCAGATGACATACTTCTCAAAACAATAGTGCGTTCTAACCCGGGAGTCGTTTTATGGAAAGATGGAGTAATTATCAAAAAATGGCACATCAACAAACTGCCAAGCTTTGACGAGATGAAGTCTTTGTATATTAAATGATAAAAAAGTGTAATGTGTGACCCGTATAAAGAATAAATTTTCATTTCTTTACGGTCAGATATATTTCGTAAGATTAGAAAAGAGATAAATGCTTAGTAGGAGGAATGTTCGCATAAAAGTAATGCAGTTGCTCTTTGCCTTAAACAGAGACGAGGACCTTAACTTTAAACAAGCCAACCTTAAATATTGGGAAGGCATAGACGGTACGTATAGACTCTATCTATTCTGTCTATATAATTTGCTGGAAACGGCAAAAATAGCAGACATAGATCTTCAAAAAAGGAAGGGAAAGCACTTGCCATCAGACGATGATAAAGCATTTAAAGCAATCCTCTCTGATAACGAAATTGTCAACTACACTCGGTCTAACAAAAAGCTCCAAGCGGCTTTCCAAAAAGAAAACTGCAAAGACCTCTGCAACACAGACTATCACGAAAAAATATATTACGACTTTGTAAAGGATAAAGCCTACAAAGCGTTTCTAGCTGGTCCTGCCAAGTTAGAAGATGTAAAAGAGATCCTTCTAGAATTATTTAGAAACTGTCGAAAGTCAGAATTGTTTAATGAAATGCTTGAAGATCATTATCCTAACTGGTTGGATGACAAGTCCGTAGTGATCGGTGCTGTCAAGAAAACCATTAAGGCATTGCCACAAGATGATTCTCAGTTTCTCAATAAGCATAAGCCAGATGATGAGACCGTAAAGGAATTCGGAGAGCTATTATTATCAAAAACTTTTAACGGAAGTGAAGAGTACAAGGAATATCTCAAACCGATTTTAGAAAACTGGGATCACGAACGTCTAGCTA
Source organism: uncultured Saprospiraceae bacterium (assembly GCA_937942405.1). Classification (GTDB taxonomy): domain Bacteria; phylum Bacteroidota; class Bacteroidia; order Chitinophagales; family Saprospiraceae; genus JAHDHU01. The sequence goes on along the minus strand of CALDEN010000072.1, from coordinate 1,446 downwards.
TAGTAGATACGATATTAATCGATATGGCATTGAGTGAGTTTTTACACTTTCCGACCATTCCTACTAAAGTAACGCTCAATGAGTACGTAGAAATCGCTAAAAACTACAGTACAGCCAAGAGTAAAGAGTTTATCAATGGAATTTTAGACAAGCTTTTAAAGAGTCTAGATAAAGAAGGTAAAATCAACAAAGAGGGAAGAGGATTGATAGAGTAAATTTTATCTTTGCAGCATGCAAGCTGAAAAGATAATTGTTTTGGACTTTGGGTCACAATATACCCAACTGATCGCTCGAAGATTACGAGAGCTGGAAGTCTACTGCGAAATACTACCATACAACAAGGAATTTGACTTAGATGACACGGTAAAAGCCGTCATATTATCTGGTAGTCCATTTTCTGTAAAAGAAGAAAAAGCCCTTCAGATCGATCTGAGTCCATATCTACATAAAGTCCCACTACTGGGAGTGTGTTATGGAGCACAATACATAGCAGAGAACTATGGTGGTAGTGTAGAGCGATCTGATAAGAGAGAGTATGGTAAAGCCAATGTCCTTATCGAGCAAGATCCCATCTTTAAAAACATAGAAACGGGTAGTCAGGTGTGGATGTCTCATGGAGATTCGATCGCTCAATTGCCAAAAGACTTTTCAGTAATTGCTCATACTAAAGATATTCCGGTAGCGGCATATAAATCTGATGCTGAAGGAGCTCCTGTTTATTGTTTTCAGTTCCATCCAGAAGTAACCCACTCCATAGATGGTAAGCAGATCTTAGAAAACTTTGTAAGAGACATTTCCGGATGTAAAGAGCGGTGGTCATCTGCAGCGTTTATAGGTCAGACGGTAAAGGAGCTCAAGGCAAAAATAGGAGAGGACAAAGTAATCTTGGGCCTATCAGGAGGAGTAGATTCTACGGTATCTGCGATGTTATTACACAAAGCCATAGGAACCAATTTACATTGTATATTCTTAGATAATGGTCTACTGAGAAAAGATGAGTTCAATAGCGTTATGGAGATGTACAAAGGGACAGGTCTAAATGTGATCGGTGTAGACGCCTCAAAGGAATTTTTAGGAGAACTAGACGGGGTCTCTGATCCAGAACTCAAACGTAAAACCATCGGTCGAGTATTTGTGGAAGTATTTGAGCGAGAATCTAAGAAAATAGAAGGAGCTAAGTGGCTGGCTCAAGGTACGATCTATCCAGACGTAATAGAGTCTGTATCTGTACATGGGCCATCTGTAACGATAAAGTCTCATCATAACGTAGGAGGACTTCCAGAGCATCTCGATCTCAAGATCGTGGAACCATTAAGAATGCTCTTTAAAGACGAGGTCAGAAGAGTCGGGAAAGAACTGGGGCTAGACGATAAGTTTGTCGGTAGACACCCGTTTCCTGGACCTGGATTAGCGATAAGGGTACTCGGAGCATTGAGTGCTGAAAAA
>CALDEN010000071.1 GCA_937942405.1 uncultured Saprospiraceae bacterium | reverse complement strand
GGTGGGCCTTCCTCTGCTGGCTGGAATACAAATACAATTTTGCCACTGAGCTCATCCTTGTGATTATATAATATTTCAGCTGCCCCGAGTAACATGGCGATATGAGTATCGTGACCACATGCATGCATTACACCTACGCTTTTGCCTAGGAACTCAGATTCTTCATTGGACTTGTACGGAAGATCATTACGCTCCGTAACAGGAAGGCCATCGATATCTGCTCTCAATCCGATCGTAGGTCCTGGTTTTCCAGAATCTAGGACAGCAACTACACCAGTATGTGCCATACCTTGTTTTGGCTTTAAGCCAATGTCTTTGAGTATAGATACAATCTTATCAGAAGTATTAAATTCTCGATTAGACAATTCTGGATATTGATGGAAATGCCTACGGTATTCGATGACCTTTGATTCGATTTCAGAAACGGATTTTTCAATGTCGATCGTGTGTGCATTTTGTGCAAAACCACTTATCGCAAAAAAGGAAAAAACAATACTGATCAATAGTATAGATGCTCTCATAGTTTTAAATATTTTTACAAGGTATAGAATCTAAAGCAATTCTAAATATACTAAGCTCATTATGCTATTTCCCTGGAGGCAATTTTAATTGACTGCATGTCCTGTCGGCGTAAGAGACTTAAAAAAATGAATTTCAATAGGATCTTATATTTGCAAATGCTTAAACGATCTCTTGATAATAGCGTTTAAGATAGTTAGGATAAATGGACTATTGTCCAAAAAACAAAAAATGAAAAAAGCATATATACTACAGAGTCTAGCAGTCATCTTACTAGTGACAAATATTCTAGGCCTAGACTTTGATAATCTATCTGATTACAGTACAAATAAGATACAGATCATAAGTATTGCCATTGCCATATTTTTACTCTTCTTCCAATTACTAGAGGATGGAGATAAACAGAAAGCAGCAAAAAAGGCACAACAAAAAGCTGCCAATAAAAACTCGAAAGCTTTTGGCAAAAGGAAAGATCTAAGTTGATTGTATAAAACTAGACGTAGTTCAAACCGATTTACATCGCCAGTATTCGTGCCATTTTTATGAGTTCTTGATTAGGCACTTTGGACTTTGTAATGGCATCTTCGAAACTGGTATAGCTTATCTCATCGTTGATGATTCCTAATGCTACTCGATCTCTTCCATCGAGTAGGGCATTCACCGCTCCATAACCCAGTCTACTTGCCAGTACTCTATCCATACTGCTAGGAGACCCTCCTCTCTGTAGATGTCCGATAACCGTTACTTTGGTGTCAAACTCCGGAACTTCATTTTTTACTTTTTCGGCTAGAGCCGTAGCTCCTCCTTCTGTATTTCCTTCTGCGACAATAATGAGATTGAATAGCTTACGTCTTCTCGAAGACTTCTTGAGCCATAACACAAAATCTTCAATAGACTCATCTTCCTCTGGTAAAAATAGATTCCCAGCACCACTACCTATTGCAGTATTCAAGGCTATAAATCCGGCATGTCGCCCCATCACTTCGATAAAGAATAATCGATTATGTGATGATGCAGTATCCCTAATGCGATCAACCGCCTCGATCGCCGTATTTACACTCGTGTCAAAGCCAATGGTTGCATCTGTTCCATAAATATCATTATCGATCGTTCCTGGAATTCCGACCATCTGAATCGGATTTTCTTTGGAAAAGATATTAGCACCAGTATAAGTACCATTACCACCGATACATACGCATGCATCGATTTGTAGATCTTGTAAGTTCTCGTATGCTCGATCTCGACCTTCTTTGGTATGGAACTCCATACTCCTTGCAGTCTTTAGAATCGTACCACCTCTATGGATGATATTTCCTACATCTCCTTTTTCTAAACGTTTAATGTTTCCATTAATCATTCCCTCATAGCCACCATAGATTCCATACACATGGAGATCATGATAAGATGCTGTACGCACTACGGCTCTTACTGCGGCATTCATACCAGGGGCATCTCCTCCTGAGGTAAATACAGCTACTCTTTTTATATTGCTCACATCAAAGTTTGACTTACAAATTTATATATAACGACTCAATACTATATGTAATTAGCCACCTTTCTTTTTAAAAGGGTTCCAGTCTTTTATTTTATCCTTGATTTTGTCAACCTCTTCCGTCTTTTTATCACCTAGGATATTGTCCAATTGGTCTTGGACTAGCGTATCTAGCTTATTGTCTATCAGATCGCCCACAATGGTATCCATTTTTTCATCTATTTTGTCTTTTACCTTATTTTGCAAGGTATCTAGCTGCTCATTTACTTTTTCTTCTACTTTAGACGATAAAGTGTCTACTGTGGATTCTATGACTGTATTAACGCTATCTTTCAACTGATCCACTTTTTCATTGGCGATTTGAACGAGCGTATCTTTGGTCTCATTTACTTTATTGGTCACTTCATCTTTTACCTGTTGCTTTAAAGAACGTCCTTCTGAACCCACTGGTGTAATATCTATGAGTGGTTTTAATAGGGTACCTCCCAGATCTATACGTAGATTTATGAACTCACCTTGACCGATATCGAGACCGATCTTATCTGCTTTGCCCTCGAGAAATTGCAAGCCGCTATTGAGGGCAGATGTTGCTTTATTATCTTCAAATTTGGCTCTTGGTATTTTAGCCATGATGGTGTAAGACATGTTAGAGTCATAGGCATGATTACCACTGACTACCATCTCTATATCGTTAAAGTTATAGGTCTCTGGCTTTATGCCGACTGTACCATCTTTTATCTCAAACCAGTTCTTAGTATTACTTAAATCGATAGACTCTAACTCCTTGATTCCCAGCTGACTGCTCATTTCTTTTAGGGGGCCGATTTCTTTTAATTTACCCGTGATGGTTTCTATAAAACCTTGAGCATTGAGTGTACTTAGATTGGGAAACATTTTGTCATTCAGATTTGCTTCCATAACTAGGGTAGAGTTAAAGAATCCTTCGATATATTCCATCACACCTGCCAGTTTCTGTACGGTAGCCAGTGACTCAAAAGTCTCCTTAAAACTAACCTTACTCATATCATACTTTAAGGAGAAAAGGGGCTCTTCTGAAGTACTGTCATACAGCCCTTCAAAGTTCATATCTCCTCCCAAAGCTTGTGATACTACCTCATTGAAATGGATCGCTCCATCTTTCATCGAAATGGTACCATCCATTTTTTCGATTTGCATTTTTTGATAAGTGACATCCTTCAGCTTGGTAAGGATTTCGATGTTCATATTGGTAGGTACTCTGAATACTTCTACAGGTGCGTCAGGATCACCCGATTCCATAAACGGATTGACATTGAACTTATCCGAACTGAATAACAGCTTTCCATCTATGACTTGATTATCGAACACATAATCGTAAAGACCATTCAACGCTCCACTCACTTCAAAGTCGTTATCATACAGCTCTGCACTATAACTATCGATACTGATCGTCTCACCCGTGATAGACCCTTTAAAGGTATTTTGCGTAAGCACATAGTCTCCATATACGAGCTCGTCTGCTTT
>CALDEN010000070.1 GCA_937942405.1 uncultured Saprospiraceae bacterium | reverse complement strand
CCTGAGATTCTTTATGAGTTAGAAGAGTTCGATACATGTGAAAATGGAGATGATGTAACGATATGCGTAAGCCCGCAAGGGGGTACAGGAAACTATTCTTATAATTGGAGTAATGGAGCAGGGGATACAGATTGTTGGGTATTGACTCAGCCGTTATCAGATGATAATTCGCCATATTTATATAATGTGACGGTTACAGATGATCTGGGTTGTTCTGGGACGATCGATGTAGAGGTCACCGTACATCCAGAAGTGCTGTTCACAATGGATCCGGTAAACTTCTGTTTGACGACGGATCAGAGTATGTGTGATGGAGTGATTGAACTGCCCGTCATAACATCAGGTACTCCACCTTACGATTATTTTTGGACGGTGACCCCTTCGACAGGAATACAGTTTGAGCAAGATAACTTTACAGATGAGCTCATCATCGACTTATGCAATAGCTTCGATGGACCATTTACGGTAACCCTTGAGGTCGAAGATGGAAATCAGTGTTTCCAATCTGTAGATTTTGATTTGGAATTGGCTGCAGCTCCTGTGGTTAATATTTCATTGACAGATCCTCCATGTGATGATGGATCAGGCAACCAGCAATATGACATAGATGTCATGAGTACATTCCCGTTTCCGATTATCCAAGTATTTGATGCATCAGGTACATCAGTAGCTGGACCTATTCCTGCCACAGGTAATGATGTGGTAAGTGTGATCGGTTCAGGAACCTACACGTTTATTATGACAGAGATTATTGCGGGATGTATCAATGAGCAAGAATTTGTGATCGATCCACCAGCAGCAACGATTCCAGTACTATCTGCTAATCCCAATCCTATATGTATCGGAGATGCTACGACGATAAGTGTAGATAATGCGGGAGTCTTTACGGGTTTTGAGTGGAGTGATTCTGGAATGTCTACAGGATCTAGCATATCGACGGATACCATAAGTATAAATACAACATATGTGGTCACCGCTACGGATAACGATGGATGTTCTGCAACAGCAGCTATAGAAGTTACGGTAAATCCATTGCCAGTAGCACAGATTAGTGGTTCACTATCTTATTGTATAGGATCCAGCACATCTTTAAGTGGAAGTGGAGGATCGACCTACTCTTGGATGTTGCCAGGAGGAGGAGTATCTGCGGATAATCCTTTAGTGGTTAGTGATCCTGGAAATTATATTTTGGAAGTAACAGATGCAAATGGATGTATCTCTACCACAGATGTGGATGTCATTGAAGATGCCAATCTTAATCCTCAGATATCAGGAGGAGATATATGTGACGGAAGTGCAATCGATTTAGATGCAGGTTCTGGTTTTGACAGTTATTCTTGGTCCGGGCCAGCGGGTGCTCTAGGTAGCATGCAGATGCAAACCGTTTCTGCAGGAGGGACCTACTCTGTTACGGTAGAAGATGCAACAGGTTGTACAGGGATAGGTATGTTTACCGTTAATGAGTTTCAAACTCCAGTTGTCAATGCAACCATGGCTGATATATGTAATAATGATCAGACGGGTGCTTCTACGACATTGGACTTAGCTAGTTTATATCCTGGTATTCAAGGTAACTACTTCGATCCAGCGGGTGTGGTATTGACCAATACCGTAATAGATGTAAATGGACTAGCACCGCAGACTCAAGTATATACTTTTACTACAAGTACTGCGACATTGCCTTGTATGGATGCGACTGCTCAGATTTCTATTAATATTATCGAGTGTATATGTCCTCCTGTAGCAGTAGATCCTGGTGCAGAACTGTGTAGCTCAGATAATCCGTTTAATTTATTGAATCTAGAACAAGCAGCAATAGCAGATGGCTTTTGGTCGTATAATGGAACCGTATTAACCGATGATTTATTTGATCCATCTATAGGGGCAGGTAGCTACGAGCTCGTATTTACCTTAGATCCTGCAAATCAAGGGGCAGCGAGTTGTGATCCTACTGCCACAGCAGAAATCGTGGTATCTCAAGCCGTAAATTTAGAACCGGATATGGGACCATTCGATGTATGTAATACAGATGAGTCTGGATCCATTACTACCATAGATCTGGCAAATTACTTTACAGCCAGTGATGCGGGAGTATGGACGGATGCAAATGGAGACCCGATTTCAGGTATGATCGATTATGATGGAATCGCTGAAGGAACGACATTTACCTATACCTACACAACTACTGGAGCTGTAGATCCTTGTCAAAACGACTCTGCGACCTTAACGATAGAAGTTATAGACTGTACCGTACCGCCATGTCCAGATCCATTGCTTTCTGATGCAGATGTGTGTACGAGTGATGGTACGTTTAATCTCAATAGTAACATAGGAGAGCCTACGGTAACTGGTTTTTGGTTAGATAGTAATGGTAACCAGATTAACGGGATCATCGATGTATCTAGTCTAACGCCTGGACCTTATATGTATTCTTTTGTATTGCAACCTTCTCCAGCAGCAGGGTGTGATACATCTTTTCCTTTGACGTTAAATGTTTACACCGTTACGATAGAACCTGATGCCGTTGCCGATGTATGTAATTCAGACTTTTCTGGAGCATCTACGGTCATCGATCTAGCTAACTACTTTACAGCAAGTGATGCTGGGGTATGGACAAATTCTAATGGGAACGTCGTCTCAGGTATGCAAGATTTTGATGGAGAGCCTGTCGGTGATCAGTTTGTATTTACTTATACAACGACTACTGCGATAGCCCCTTGTGTAAACCAGTCAGCAACGCTAACCATTACCGTTCAAGATTGTGACTGTCCTAATCCATTATTGGAAAATCCGAGTACAGCCTGTAATGATGATGACATGGTGGATTTAAACACCACCATAAATAATCCTACGGTTACAGGATACTGGTTAGATCTAGATGGTAATCAGTTTGACGGAATCGTAGATGTTACGCAACTAGATGTGGCTGTATATGAATTTACCTATGTGTTAGATCCAGTGCCTCCAGTAGGATGTGATGAGACTTTCCCATTATTCTTAGATGTGATTTCTCAGAATAACCCTGGAGAAGCAGACCCTGATATACTGCATCTCTGTGAGGGAGATGTACAGCAGATACAGTTGCCATCTCTCATAGATCCAGCATCTAATCCAGA
>CALDEN010000069.1 GCA_937942405.1 uncultured Saprospiraceae bacterium | reverse complement strand
CCAGTTTCTAGTTTTATCTTTAATAGACCGAACGAGCCGAGTTTTTCAATGGTTTCGTAATGGGTAAGACTTTGTTTTCCTTTGGGATGAACCGTCATTTTACCTTTGACAGATTCACTGGCTTTAATGGGTGTATCGATGCTTCCATTTTCTGGAGAAGGGATAGATGAACACAATGCTAGATAGGTTTTATCTACCTGATTTTCTTCAAATAGCAACGAGGCATGTTTATGAGCCTGGGCATTTAATGCAAAACAGATTACACCACTTGTATCCATGTCTATCCGATGTACTACATAGACCTCTTCGTATCGCTCATTGAGCATCTTTATCAGGCAAGGCTTGAGGGCATCATATCGATCAGGGATTACTAACAGGCCAGCTGGCTTATTGATAATTACATAATCGTCGTTTTCAAAAAGAATAGAATATTTATTTTTAGCCAATGTTGAGGTCTTTAAATGTTTTTTTGCCCAAGATATAGTAATTCCAGATTAAGGACTTCTTTAGTCTTCCTGTCTTAGGATTGGGAATCAGTTCTGAGTTTTTGATGTATGATTTGTTATGTTTTCTTTTTCTCAGAGTTTCAAAGAAAGAACCATACACTGAGAGATGTGCTTTTAATATAGCTACAGTAGAAGTGACATTGCCTTTTACTAAAAATTGGATACCAGCTAATCCGTCTAAGATCAGTCTCCATGGAAAGAGCCATAGCAGTTTTACTCCGTTTTCATTTTTAAGTATGGTGTTTAGATTGTTCCTGAAGTTTAGACAAACCTTACGGCTATTGCCATAATTCAGCGTGCCTCCACCGAGGTGATAAACCACTGATGCGGGCTGGTACATGCATTTGTAGCCAGCATTCTTTGCTCTCCAGCAAAAGTCGATCTCTTCTTGATGGGCAAAGTAATCTGCATCGAATCCACCGAGAGATTTAAAGAGCTCCGTCCGTACGATCATAGCTGCTCCCGAAGTCCAGAATACTTCTTTGACCTCTTCGTATTGCTCAGTATCTTTTTCTATTGTATCCAGTAATCGACCTTGACAAAAAGGATATCCCCATGCATCCATAAACCCACCAGCGGCACCTGCATATTCAAAGTCTTGAGGCTTTTCTATGGATCTTATTTTGGGTTGGCAAGAGACGATATTGGGGTCTTGTTCCATTACTGCAATGAGTGGTTCTAGCCATCCTTTACTGACTTTGACATCAGAGTTTAGCAGTAGTGTGTATTTTTCATTTATTTGCCGTATGCCTTGATTATACCCATCTGCAAAGCCGTGATTTTTATCTAAGGGGATTAGGTTTATTTCAGGATGCCATTCTTGCAAGTATTCTATGGAGTCATCGGTACTCTTATTGTCGATTACGGTTACGACATTATTTGTTGTATCCTGTTCTTCTAAAAAGGGAAGATAACTTTCTAAGAAGGACTGGCCATTATAATTTAGGATTGCAATGTTTACTAGGGCTGTATTTGTATGGTTATAGAAATGGCTTTTAATTATTTCGCTCGAGCGAGATTTATCTTTTTCCAGTTGTGCTTTTAATAAATCTAGCGAATCAAATTTTTGGTTATCTCTGACAAAATCTACAATTTCCACAAGCATTTCTGCCCCGTAAATGTTTTGATCAAAATCAAATAGATGGACTTCTATTTCTTTTGGCTTGCCTACATTGTCTCCCTTAGTGCCTATGTACATCATTCCGTTTAAGGATAGTCCTTCTATATGGGCAATGACCGCATAAACTCCCTCACTAGGAATATGTTTCTTAGGTTCTGATATTTCGAGATTAGCGGTTGGGAAATTAATGGTAGTGCCTATTTTTTTTCCATGAATAACTTTGCCACTTAAAGAATAGAAATGGCCGAGTAATTGGTTGGCCTTTATGATATCACCTCCAGATATTGCTTCTCTCACTTTTGTAGAGCTGATCGCTATCGATGCGATTTCTTGTTTTTCTATTTCTATGATTTCTAGCTTACCGGCTTGTTCATATTGCCTTAAAAAAGCAAGATCTCCATTCCTGTTTAACCCAAATCGGTGATCGTAACCGATAACGATATATCTAGGGTTAAATGATTTAATCAAGAAACGCTCAACATATTCTTGAGGGGTCTGTTGAGAAAACTCAATAGAAAATGGAACGACTACCGTGTGATCTACTCCTGAAGCTTCGAGTAATCTGAGTTTTTCTTTTAGATCGGTAAGTAATCGTAGATCATTTGCCTTAGGATATACGATACTCCTCGGATGGGGATGGAATGTTACCACTACGCTCTCTCCATCATGGCTTTTAGCCAGGTTCTTTATCCGATCGATAATTTTCTGATGACCAGCATGTAACCCATCAAAAGATCCGATGGTTATCACCGCATTCCTGAAGTTGGGTAAATTATTAATGTCTAAGTGCGTTCTCACACCACAAAGCTATGAAAACACACATTAAAAATCCTTAAATACAACTATAGAGAATAATTGAATGTTCTACCTTTGACACGGTATAAAGAAAGTATGGATAATAATAAAATAGTAGAGCTACTCAGAGAGGTAAAAGACCCCAAAACAGGTCAAGATGTGATTGCATTGAGAATGATCGAAGACCTCAAGATCAGTGGTAATAACGTTGGATTTTCGATAGTAATCGATGGGATAGATGCTCAGACAAAATCTCATTTAAATTTTTCTTGTATAGAAAAAATAAACACGGCTTATCCGGGAGCAGAAGTACATATCCATCTTAAGTCTAAATCTCAAAATGAGACTAAGAGTGCTGAACGGAAAGTCTTACCTCAGGTAAAAAATATAATCGCAGTAGCTTCAGGAAAAGGTGGGGTAGGTAAGTCTACTGTGACCGCAAATCTAGCACTGGCACTCCAAAAGCAAGGATATAAAGTCGGTGTAATGGATGCAGATGTTTATGGTCCTTCTATGCCTACGATGTTCGGTATACAGAAAGAAAAACCAGAAATACAACAATTATATGGTAAGCATAAAATCATACCGATAGAGAAATATGGATTACACATCATATCTATAGGGAATATCATAGATCCGGAGCAAGCGGTGGTATTGAGAGGTCCTCGATTAGGTGGGATCATTAAGCAGTTTATCAACGATTGTATCTGGCCGGCCTTAGATTATATGATTATCGATTTGCCTCCAGGGACTGGGGACATACAACTTACTTTGGTACAGTCCATTCCTTTGACCGGGGTTGTAATGGTAACCACTCCGCAAGAAGTAGCCTATATCGATGCAGTTAAAGCGATGAACATGTTTCTATTAGATAATGTAAATGTTCCTATTCTAGGAGTAGTGGAAAACATGGCTTGGTTTACACCAAAGGAGCTTCCGGATAATAAGTACTATATATTCGGACAAGGTGCCGGAAAGGATTTAGCTGAGAAATCAAAAACAATGCTTTTGGGTTCTGTCCCATTGGTCCAAGGGATTAGAGAGTCCGGAGATCAGGGAAAACCAGCGATGCTCTCAGAGGATTCCGGTCTTAATCAATATTTTAAGGAGATAGGAATACATGTAGCAGAGCAAGTCAAACTTAGAAATAGTTCCATAGCTCCTACTGAGATTGTCCAGATAAAGACTTAATAATTCTAGTCTATTCTTTTTTTACTGGATATTGCTCATATGCTATAAATAAGGATAGGAGCCATGTGAATTTATTCGGACTGTGCTCATGTCGCAGAATGATCAAGAAGATGGATGGTAGTATCACAGTAAATAGCAACCTAGAGAAAGGCACTAGATTCGATCTATACTTCCCAAGAAATATCATAAAAGAGTAGGCAAAAAAAAATACCCACTAAAATGAATTAGTGAGTATTTGGATTCTTCAATATGAGAAC
>CALDEN010000068.1 GCA_937942405.1 uncultured Saprospiraceae bacterium | reverse complement strand
ATGCTGCATATAGCTTACAGTCCAGTCTATAAATATTCGTTACCAGAAGGTCATCGTTTTCCGATGCTCAAGTATGAGCTGATACCGGAACAGTTGGTTTATGAGGGTACGGTAAATGAAGATCAGTTTTTTCATCCAGATAAGCTGAAACATGAGGAGCTAGTACTGACACATACAGCAGATTTTTTAGACAGACTTAATAATCAGCAGCTTACCCCCAAGGAAATCAGAAAGATCGGTTTTCCGATGACCGAGGCACTTATAGAACGGGGAAAGTATATTTCCAAGGGAACCTACTTATGTGCTCGATATGCTCAGAAGTATGGTGTTGCGATAAATGTAGCCGGTGGAACCCATCACAGTTATGCCGATCATGGCGAGGGATTTTGTATCTATAATGATTTTGCGATAGCGAGTAACTTGATGTTGGATCGGGCTGAGGCCAATAAAATTCTCATCGTAGATCTAGACGTACACCAAGGAAACGGGACTGCCCATATCTTTCAGAACGAGGACAGAGTATTTACTTTTTCCATGCATGGGCAAAAAAACTATCCAGCGAGAAAAGAGCAATCTGATCTCGATATCGGAGTACCTGACAAAGCCGATGATGGCTACTATCTGACCCACTTAAAGGAAACCTTGCCGGGATTAATAGATACAGTTCAGCCAGATTTTATTTTTTATTTGGCAGGAGCAGATATTTTGGAATCCGATAAGCTGGGACGTTTAAGTATGACTTTGGCTGGAGCCAAAGAAAGAGATCGATATGTCTTAGAGCTATGTAAGTCTAATGAGATCCCCGTGGCGATCAGTATGGGAGGCGGATACTCTGAAGATATACGTATAATTGTCGATGCTCATGCAAATACTTTCAGGCTAGCTCAGGAGATATTCTTCTAATTATTTTACTTTACAATGCTTTACAGAAAACAGATACATCCTGAAGACTAAAAACCAATTTGCCACCGTCATCTTACCCCTAGCTGTTCCCAAGGAATACAGCTATGTCGTTCCCGAGGAACTGAGGGATGATATTGCATTTGGGATAAGGGTAGAGGTGCCAGTAAAAAATAAATTATACTCAGCTCTCGTCACACAGTTGCATGATGAGCTGTATATGGAGTATAAGCCCCGTACGATCATCTCACTCATCGATAAGACTCCGATCATTGATGCTAGGCAGTATAAACTCTGGAAGTGGATCGCTCAGTATTATGTATGTACCATCGGTGAGGTGATGAATGTCGCGTTGCCATCTGGGCTCAAACTGAGTTCAGAAACCAAGATCTACATCAATCCCAATTTTGATGAAAACTATCAGGGATTATCCGATGAGGAATACATGATCGCGGAGGCCGTACATATCCAGACGGAGCTAACGATCAATGAAATACGAACGATTCTCGATAAGAAAACCGTGTATCCCGTCATCCGAGCCTTACTCGATCAAGAAGTCGTCTACGTAAAAGAAGAACTCAAAACAAAGTATAAACCCAAGAAAATAGGGGTTGTCAGACTTACTACAGAATATGCCGAAAATAGAGAAAAACTATCCGAAGCACTCGAACAATGCAGTCGATCAGAAAAACAAACAAAGGCCATACTTGCCATCTTTCAATTATCCAAAAAGTCTACGGATATTCCCAAAAGTGATATTTACGAATTTAGTGGGGCCAACGCATCGGTACTTAATGCCTTAGAAAAAAAGGGCATCATCAACCAGGATCAGATCGAGATAAGTAGACTTTTGTATAAAGGACTCATCGAACAGAAAGAACGAACCCAACTGTCGGATGATCAGACTAGGGCTCTGGAAGAGATCAAGGAATTGTATAAAACGCATAATCAGATTCTCTTGCATGGAGTAACGGGAAGTGGAAAGACGCGGATCTATATAGAGATGATTCAGGAACAATTGGATCTCGGGAAGCAAGTTCTATACTTATTGCCAGAGATCGCTTTGACCACTCAGATCGTGGGTCGGTTAAGAGCTGCTTTTGGAGCTGAGGTAGGAGTCTATCATTCTAAAATGAGCAATGCCGAACGGGTCGAGTTGTGGAAAGCCTCCGCTGACGAGAAGCCGATCATCATCGGTGCCAGATCCAGTTTATTTTTACCATATAATAATTTGGGTCTAATCATTGTCGATGAGGAACATGATGGATCCTATAAGCAGCATGATCCATCTCCACGATATCATGGGCGAGATGTGGCCATCGTTATGGCAGGTTTGCATGATGCCAAGGTCATCCTAGGAACGGCGACACCTTCATTAGAGAGTTATCAAAATACACAACTCGGTAAGTATGGCCTGGTACAGATCCACGAACGATTCGGGAAGGTCGAATTGCCTCAGATAGAAGTGGTGGATCTTAAGTATCAGTATAAAACGGGACTGATAAAATCAGGATTCAGCTCAGATCTTAGAGAGGGGATACAAGAAGTATTGGACAGAGGAGAGCAAGCCATGATATTCCAAAATAGAAGAGGCTACGCACCCACACTATCCTGTGATGCCTGTGGC
>CALDEN010000067.1 GCA_937942405.1 uncultured Saprospiraceae bacterium | reverse complement strand
ACGTAGAAGTGACATGATTTATTTCTTTTTCAGTATTGCTGAAAGGGTTGTTTTCTATGTCAACGTAAGCACTCAATGGAGTTAGTAATAGGCTAAGAAGAACTGTACTTAACAAAGTCATATAAAAGACCTTCGCTTTATTCGGTAGGTTATTCATGTATAAATTATGCGTTAAAAATCAAATAATGTCAACTGCTAGCTAGGCTGTAATACACCTAAAAGAGGAACAAATTTACACAAACGCTGCTCGGTATATAACGAATAAAGAATTAATAAAATACGTGTTATTATAGCCTTTTGGTAGGCTGTAGTATTTAATGAATAATAAAATTTATAATACCAAATTCAATTTCCACAATATCTGTCTCTTATACATAATCAGAAAAATACATATCTGGACATATAGTCTAAAGCTACTATTTGTATGGGCCCTTGGCTTAAATATTGGCATCTCTAGGGTGTCGAAGGCATCTAATGTCCGAGACAACTCAATGGATATATACAAAACCTCATGTGACATGGGGGCAGCACTTGTGCTATGCCTATGTTATGAATTAATGTGATTGAACGAATTTTTTTAAACCAAATTTTACATGAGACAATTATTGTTGAAAAGGTTGCTGATCGTTTTTGCGATTCTCAATTTTTCGTATTTAAGTCATGGACAGACCACCTTGTTTTCTGAAACTTTTGATGAGGCCGCTGCGTCCACATCGGGAATGAGTTCGGAAGGCTTAGCTTGGAATGCCAGTTGCCCAACCTGTACTACAGGTTCTTTTGAAGTCCAAGCAGGCTCCTTTTTTGGAGAAAATACGGATGGTCGTGCTGAATGGTTCACTGATCCTATTGATGTTTCTAATTGTAAGTCGTTTAGATTTACAGTTACAACTTCTGGAAACTATGCCACTGTATTAGATGATAATACAGAATGTGGTAGTTGTAATGGAAGTATTGGTGCACCCGATGCAGGATGTAACAATTGTTGGGATTACTCACAATTTGAATTGAGATTGGATAACGTTACTGCAGATAATGTGGTTTATGGTACAGGTAATAACCCTGCAGGTACCTCAGCGGTATCACTTGATCATTGTGATAACACAGCATCAGAAGCTCGTCTTAGAATCAGTATTCAAAATGATGAAATTGGGGAGATCCAAAGCTTCGACAATGTAACGCTAGTTTGTTATGAAGAGGATGCACATCAAATAGAAGGTCAGCAAACAGTTTGTGATGACATGGTCGGAACTACAGAGTATTCTGTTACGCCGGCAGATGCGGGACAAACGTATTTGTGGAGTGTCACTGGTGGTACACCTACTACTTCTGCAGATCTAACAATGTCCAATTTCTTTGTAGATTGGTCGTCTGTAGCTAACGGCACATATACTGTAGCGGTGGATATCACAGATCCTTTTGGATGTACAGATAATTTAACTCAAGAAGTAAATGTAGTGTCTAGTACGCCTTATACATTAACATGTAATAGTTTGGTTAATCTAACCTTAGATGATAATTGTAGTTTAGATTATTTGCTTCCTGAAATGTTTCTAGAAGCGATGCAATATACTAATGATGCTTACACAGTAAAGCCATTTGATTTAAATGACCCTTCAATAGATCCTACAACAGATCCTACAGCTTATTTGGGAATGGAAATAGGAATAGAAATCACGGCTCTTTGTGGTGGTAATTCATGTTGGGGTAAAGCATTGATCGAAGACAAGTCGATTACGCCACTAGAATGCTCAGCATTAGAAATGGTCAATTGTCAAGATGTCGATGTAAATCTTGGATTTCCTACAAATGTAACCGGATATGTATTGAATGCAGACGGTACGTATACTGTACCCAATTATGATAACTGTGGTAATGCTACACTATATTATACGGATTTTGTAGTAAATACAGATTGTTCTAATCCTACATTCAGTTCAGTAATAGATAGAACATGGGTGATTTTTGACGCAGCAGGAAACTCTAGTACGTGTGTTACTACGATTAATGTAAATCCATCTACCTTGGATGATATCATATTCCCACCTCATTATGACACAGCTTTCACGCCTAATAACGGTAGCCTTTTGCCTCAGCCTTGTGGAAACTGGCCTGCATTGGAAAATGGGAACCCTGATCCATCGCATACTGGAATGCCTACAGGAGACTACTGTCTAAATGTAGAAATAGGTTATCATGATACTAAATTCAATGGGTGTAGTGATTTAGACTTTAAAATATTAAGAGAGTGGACGGTTACGGATGTATGTGCTAATCCACCAGTGGACAGAGTGTATGTTCAGAATATCGTAGTAATGCGAGATGCAATTCCTATTGTAACTTGTCCTGTTGATGCTGGTGCTTCTGCTGGAGCTGGTTATGAAGTTGCTTCAGAAATTCCTACCAATGATCAATATACATGTACAGCCGATTGGTCAGTAGTACCACCAACGATAATAAATCCTTGTGGAGATTATACTTGGACGATAGAATACTTATTGGCAAATGAAGCTGGAGAAGCTCCTATTACAGGAAATTATATATCTACAAATGTTACCGGATCATCTCCTAATTACGTTATTAATGATTTACCGATAGGACCTACATGGGTAAAGTATGTGATTACAGATGTATGTGGTAATACCGACGCTTGTTATACAGAGGTTTTGGTTTACGATGATAGTACTCCACAAGCAGTATGTGATCTACATTCTAACATTGCATTGAATGCAGACAAATGTGCATATGCAACTACTGCAACATTTGATGATGGAAGTTTTGCTTGTGCAGATGTTACTTTGGGAATCAGAAGAGCAGGAACATCATCTGCATTTACAGATGAGATAAAGTTTACCTGTGCAGATGCAAATCAGACGGTATTAGTTGAGTTACAAGCAACTGCTCAAAACGGTACAACTAGTACATGTGTAGTAGAAGCATTTGTACAAGATCCATCTACATCTTCGGCTACTTTTCCAGCTAGTACTTCAGTGAGTCTAGATTGTATAAATGGTCTTAACTTAAGTAATCTTGATGGAACCTTTGGTTCTGCATCGGTTGTAGAAACGCTTTGTGGCGAAGGCTCAGTGACAGAAATTAAACCTGCTGTTGCAAATTTTAATGATTGTGGAGCTGGTACGATCGTACGTACTTGGAGGTACACTAACCAAGACGGTACATTAACTACAAGAACGCAAACAATTACAGTAACATTAAACAATCCTTTTACAGGAGCTATTTCATGGCCTAATGATGTTACTCTTTCTGGTTGTAAAAACACAGCAGTATTGCCAGACGACATTACAGGTTCTTCAAATCAGAGACCTACATGGTCTGCAAATGCATGTTCAAGTGTATTTTCTACCTATGAAGATGTACCGTTCTACTTTGTAGAAAATGTATGTGTTAAGATATTGAGAAAATGGACAGTAATAGACTGGTGTCAAGCGAGTACTATTCCTGGGTCAGGAATTTGGGAGTATTCTCAAGTAATAAAAATAAATGATGATGTTAAACCTTCGATAGATTCTGGATGTAATCTTCCTTCTATTGTTACAGGTGAGACGAGTAATTGTAATCAGATCGTTTCTTTCACAGCGACAGCTACGGACAATTGTCCTGATGAGTTGAGCTGGTCTGCATCTGTAGATGGAATAGATAGAAACATAACTGTATCAGGAGGTACAGCTACCATGGCCAATGTTCAATTAAGTCCAGGTACGCATACTATATGTTGGGATATCGCAGATGCTTGTGGTAACACTGATCAGTGTTGCGATAGCTTTACGATAGAGCATAATGTAGGACCTACAGCGGCTTGTATTTCAGTGTTGACCACAGTGATCTCTACTCCTGGACCTACAATGATATGGGCTTCTGATTTTGATGCAAGTAGTACAAAAGGGTGTAGTGCATCTTCAGATTTGAGATTTGCATTCTCAACTAATCCGTTCGACACTAATCTTTCGCTTACCTGTGCCGATCTTGCCGATGGGATCATCGATTCTATGACTGTAGATATATATGTGTTTGATGCAGATAATAATTATGATTTCTGTACAGCCACATTGATTATTCAAGATAACGGAAATCATTGTACAGATGTAGTTACAGGAAATACGAGAATCGATTTTTCTGGAAATATTCAAACAGAATTCGAGGCAGTTGTTGATGAGGTTATGGTAACCATTTCATCTGACAATCTTCAAAGTCCGGCATCTGAATACATGGCATACGATGGAGTATATGCATTCCCTAATTTAGATATGTATAATGACTATAGCGTATCTGCCGAAAAGACAGATGATGTGATGAATGGTGTATCGACCCTTGATCTAGTTTTGATTCAGAAGCATTTATTGGGTATTTCATCTTTAGATTCACCATACAAAATCATCGCTGCTGATGCCAATAATTCAGGTAATCTATCCGCGATCGATTTAGTAGAATTAAGAAAGCTTATTCTAGGTGTCTATACTGAATTTCCTAATAATACATCATGGAGATTTGTAGATGCAGATCATACTTTTGCAGATACATCTAATCCATTTCCATTTAACGAAGTTGTAGGATACAATGATGTAGATCATAACATTGCCGATGCTGACTTTATTGCTGTCAAGATAGGAGATGTAAATGAGACCGTAGTGTTAAGCAATGCTCAGAACACAGCTGACAACAGATCAGTTAATAAAGTGAGTCTTGATTTGGCTACAGCCAAAATAGAAAATGACCTTCAGAAATTCGATCTCAGCATGACAAACGACGAGCTCGTTCTGGGAATGCAATTTACACTAGAATACAATGCAGATGATATTCAAATTGCAGATATCACTTCAGAGTACCTAGAGGTGTCGGAGGCAAATTTTGCACAGATAGAAGCAGGTGTGATGACATTCAGTTGGAATGATATCGACGGTGTAGCATTAGCGACCGGACAAAATCTTCTTACTATAGAGTACACATCTTTAAATAGCAATAGCAGTATAGCGATCTCTTCAAGTATTACGCAAGCAGAGATGTATACCGTTGAAAATAATACTACAGTTGTAAAAGGTATCGAACTTAAGCAAGTGGGTGACTCCCAGTTTGCTTTACACCAAAACGTTCCTAATCCTTTCAAAACAGAAACAGTAATCCAATTCCAATTACCAGAAGCGTCTAAAGCGACGATCAACATCTTTGATGCCAATGGTAAAATTCTTTTTGCCTTAACTGACGAATATTCTAAAGGACTTAATGAAGTGATTATAGACGGTAATCAACTTCAACATTCGGGCATTCTCTATTACCAGTTAAACTCATATACAAACTCGGCAACAAAGAAATTGATCGTATTGAAATAATTGAGAAATGGAAGAAATAATAACAATGAATAATATTAACAAAACAGCTAAAAAGTCAATGATGAAAAGATTTTCATTATACCTAACGTGCTTGATGATGTTTGCTTTGGTAAACTCGGCTAGTTCTCAATGCTCAGGTATTACAATGTCTTGTAATTCTGGTATTCAGATCAGTCTGAATTCTACCACTAGTGGATGCATCGTTGTCGTAACTCCAGAAATGGTTTTACAAAACTTGACTTTTCCTTCTAGTGACTACACGGTAGTACTTACAGATGAAGACGGAAATGTCATACCTAATGCCTCGGTAGATGCGAGTCATATCGGAATGAACTTATCAGCAACGGTAAACCTACCTATGTGTGGTTTATCATGCTGGGGTACACTTACGGTAGAAGATAAACTTCCTCCTGTAATATTGTGTCCAGCCCCTATAACGATCGAATGTACAGATGATAGTGATCCTTTAACTGCAACCAATTCAGATGGAGTAACTGCTCCGACGGTAGCGGATTGTAGTGAAATAGTTGGGTTCAATTATGAAGATCTAACTGGACCACTCATTTGTTCTGAAACGTATGGATGGCAAATAGACAGAGTTTGGTTTGCAACAGATGCAAGTGGAAATTCTTCTTCATGTACGCAGACTATATTTATTAATAGAGGAGATTTAGCAGATGTAACTATTCCTGCTGATTTAAATCTAGAATGTATGGACGCACTTGCTTTAAATAGTAATTTCCCGAATCCAAGTGTTACGGGGATGCCTACTGGTGTAGAATGTTCTAATATACTGCATCAGTATTCTGATAGTGTGATAGATTTATGCGGACCTGGACAGAAGATTTTACGTACTTGGCAGTTTGTGGACTGGTGTACTGGTGTACAGTTAAATGGCGTACAGATTATTAAGGTGGAGGATACTGAAGCCCCTGTTGTTTCTTGTCCTGCAGAAGTAGGAGTTCCGGATAATTTTACTTGTGAAGCTCCTGATGCGACGATCTATGAAATTTCTATTTATATAGAAGCAGATGCATCTTGCGAGACAACTACTTATACGGATGTTCTGGCACCAGAATTAGTCGTAGAATGTAGTTCATACACATGGATAGTAGGATATAAATATGGAAACGGAACCGGTGATGAGCCTGACCCTAATTTGCCTTTCGAGTATACTAATGTAAAAGTGACAGGATATACTGGAAATCAACCAAATTTTGAAATTTCAGGATTACCTATAGGTCCATCATGGTTGAAGTATACTGTTACAGATGCTTGTGGACATGTTACAGATTGTTTTACGGAAGTATGGGTGTATGATGTAACTGCTCCTTATGCTATTTGTGAAGGAGGTACAATTCTATCATTGGGATTGGGAGAGTGTGAGACTTTATATGCGACTTCATTGGATGATGGAAGTTATGATAATTGTGGAAACGTATCATTCCTTATATCGAGGACTGGATCTAATTACCAGGAAAGTGTAGAATTCTGTTGTTCTGATGCAAATAACCAAACGAATACAGTATATCTTTTAGTAACAGATGAATGTGATAATACAAGTGTATGTACAGGAAATGTTGTAATCAACGATCTTGTGCCACCTACCATAAGTTGTCCGTCAAATAGAACGGTAAGCTGTGGCTCTAGTACAGATCCATCTGTAACAGGTATGCCTACAGTAACTGGAAACTGTACGACTCCTACATTTTCTCATTCAGACGGTCCTCTATTAAATGAAAACTGTAATACAGGGTATTTTATTAGAACATGGACTGCAACTAGTGCTAGCAACCAAACGGTTACATGTACTCAGACGATTACGATAGCAGGAAATGATCCGTTGCAAGCAAATGATATTTCATGGGGTTCTTCTACATTGCAGCTGACAGGATGTTTATCTGGTCAGTCTACAGACCCTAGTATCATCGGTGGAGCACCAACAGTAAACAATACATCGCCTTGTGTAGATATTGCAATTACGTATACTGATGAAGTAGTAAATAATACAAGTCCTTCTAATGATTTCTGTCATCAGATTATCAGAACATGGAAAGTAGTGGACTGGTGTGTATATGATCCTAATTCGCCGATCGATTTCTTTGAGTTCGAGCAGCAAATCAATTTAACTGGAGGGGCAGCACCTGTGTTCCCTACATGTAATGATGTAGAGATCGTAGACGGTCACAATGATTGTCAGGGATATATAAACTTGACAAAAACAGCGACAGATGACTGTTCAGCTATACTTGCATATTCATGGACTTTAGACCTTCATGATAATGGAACAGTGGAGCATACGGGATTAGGAGCAACTATGAATGGCCTGTATCCTTCTGGTACACATAAAGGCGTATTTACTGCAGTAGATGATTGTGGTAATGTAGGAGAGTGCATATGTTATATTACAATAGATGATGAGGTAGCACCTACACCGATATGTTATGCTGAGGTTATATGGCCTATGGGACCAGGAGGTACTACAGAAGTGTGGGCATCGGACTTCAATATTAAGTCAGAAGATACCTGTGATCCTTCAGATGTATTGAGCTATTCTTTTACAGCAGATGGTAATACACCGGCTATGGAATTTACTTGTGCGGACATACCTAATGGTATCGGAGCAGAGATTGCTTTACAGATGTATGTATTGGATTCTGAAGGAAATGCTGAGTTCTGTACTGTAACGTTGGTACTGCAAGATACAGGAGATTACTGTACGGATGTAAATGGAGCTGGAGCGAGAGTATCAGGAGAGATCATGAGTGAGACTGGAGAAGAAGTAGAAAATGTAGAAGTAGAACTTATGAACATTACAGATAATGCAATGATCATGGATATGACTAATCAGACAGGTAACTATGCATTTAATGCAGTAGATTACTACGATGGTTATGCCATTAATCCTAAAAAGGATACAGATCATATGAATGGGGTATCTACATTGGATTTAGTATTGATACAGAAGCACATATTGATGACGGATACACTAGATTCGCCATACAAAATGATCGCTGCAGATATTAATGCAAGTAGTAATATATCTGCTACAGACCTTATCGAATTGAGAAAATTGATCCTAGGGATACATGAAACATTCCAGAATAACGAGCCATTTGTATTTGTAGATCAGGAATATGAATTTGTAGATCCTAGAGACCCATGGGCATATGATTCTACAATTGACATAAATTCACTTTTCGTAAATGAAGAAGAAGCTGACTTTGTAGCCGTTAAAATAGGTGATGTAAATAATTCTGCAGCATTTAATTCAGCTCAGGAAAGTGCTTCCAATAGATCTTCTGGAGAAATGAAATTAATGTTCAATGATCAAGAATTTAAAGCAGGACAAGAAGTTGAACTAAGCTTGAATTTGGAAGAATCTATGGATCTTGTAGGATTTCAATTTGCAATCGCTACCAATGGAATGCTGGACCTCATCGATACTAAAGCTACAGGTTTAGCTGACTTCGGTGGATCTAACTTTGCCAAAACAGAGGACGGATTAGTGATCAGTTGGAATCAATTAGAAGCTGTAAATACAGAGCGTATCATGACCTTGAAGTTTGTAGCTACAGTAGATGGATACTTGTCAGAAGCATTGACAATGACGGACGATGTAAGAGCAGAGGTGTATAACGATAGGCTAGAAGTACTGGATTTATCTTTAGAGGCATCGACAGAGATTGATGCGGCAGAGGGATTTGTTTTATACCAAAACAAGCCTAATCCGTTTACAGATAATTCAGAAATTACATTCTATACAGAGAATAGTGATGGCTATACATTAGATTTTATAGACATTAACGGAAGATTAGTACATACTGTAAATGCAGTATCATCTAAAGGTGTTAATCGAACGATGATAAGTACAGATGATCTATCTGGTACAGGAATTTACTACTACAGATTAACTATAAATAATCAAGTAGAGACGAAGAAGATGATCGTCATGAAATAAAGTGTTCTGATAACATCAGGATATGGCCTAACCCAAATTTATTTTTGGGTTAGGCTTTTTTAGTTTTAGAGAACTTATTTTTGAACTATGATTAAAATAGGTCTGATATCGGATACCCACGGTTATATGCATGAAGATGTAACTAAGCATCTGGTCGATGTAGATGAGATCTGGCATGCTGGTGATGTAGGTCCTAGATCGGTTATCGATGAACTCGAAAAACTAAACAAACCCATCAGAGGTGTTTATGGAAATATAGATAGTGCGGAGATTCGTCAAGAGTTTCCTTTAAACCTTCACTTTGAGATCGAAGGAATAAAAGTCTTCATTACACATATCGGAGGTTATCCGGGAAAGCTTTATAAAAGGGTTGTAAATGAGATTAAAATACATAAGCCCAATCTATACATATGTGGACACTCTCATATCTGCAAGGTCATGCCAGATCATAAAAATGTACTCTTGCACATGAATCCTGGAGCCTGTGGCCATATCGGTTTTCATAAAATTAGAACCATTCTCCTCTTTGAGATAAATGCAGGAAAGATCGAAAACCTTCGTGCCGTTGAGCTAGGCTTACGAGGAAGGGTAGATAAGGAATGGGATTCTAATGGATCTCCATTATCAGATCCGAGAATAAGGACCTAATCGAGCTTATTTATCCAATGCAGCTCCGATATCATTAATAATATCCTCAATACTTTCTATCCCTACAGAAATACGCACTAATCCATCGGTGATGCCATTACGCTCTCGGATTTCTTTGGCTACATTGAGATGAGAAGAAGAGGCCGGATGCAAGATTAATGTATCCACGTCACCCAGAGTAGGAGCTAGTGTACAGAATTCCAATTTATTCATAAAGTCGATGCCATCTTGTACAGATCCATCTATCTCAAAGCTCATCATCCCTCCGAAATCTTTCATTTGCTTACAAGCGATAAGATGATCTGGATGAGAAGTGAGTCCGTTGTAGTTGACCTGTTTTACTCGTCCATGTTGTTCTAAAAATTTGGCTAAAGCCAATGCATTAGATGAGTGCCTATCCATGCGTAAGGATAGTGTTTTGAGCCCTTGATTGGTCAGCCATGCATCCCATGCATTACAAGTAGATCCGACAAGTTTAAGCGTAGTCCATAAGGATTTTTGATGCTCAGGATTTTTACATATGATCATACCAGCTATGGAGTTTCCATGACCATTGAGATACTTAGTGGTAGAGTGGATGACGATATCTGTGCCGAGTAGGAGAGGTTGTTGTAAATAGGGCGTACAGAAGGTGTTGTCTGCAATACTTAGCACACCATATTGTCTACATAATTGTGTAATCGCCTCGATATCCACACAAGCCATGGTCGGGTTTGCTGGAGTTTCAAAATAGCATATCTTGATCTTTGGATTGGATTTGAGGATATCTTCTACCTGATTGAGATCTTGGAGATTGGTAAATATTGTTTCTACTCCCGATCTACTGATTATCTTATTTAATAATTCAGTGGTGCCCCCATATAGATTTCCTTGACTCAGAACCTGGTCGCCCGTTTTAAGAAAACTGGTCAGAGCAATGCTTATCGCAGACATCCCACTACTCGTCATAAGTCCAAAAGCTTCAAGATCAGATCCATAAACAGCCATATGGGCAATCTTATCAGCGACGGCATCTATGGTCGGATTTCCATAGCGACTGTACTTGTGAGCATCTTTATCCCCTTTAAATACATCGATACTGTCCTCTATATTGTCAAATACAAAAGATGAACTCGCATATATAGGGAGCACATGCGGTTTAGTCGTAACTTTGTCTTTGGATTCCTTAACGATATATGAGTCAATATTCATAACTGATAGTAGTTTAAAGTCTGAAAAAGACGGTTAAGATAGAGCAAATAATACATAAAGAGAGCAGAATAATGGAAGATCAAGAAACACAAAATGACGATTTATACTTGCATCATCGAATAGTGGTGGATCCGGGGCAATCATCGATGCGAATAGATAAATTTCTATTTGATAAACTGGAAAAAACGTCTCGGAATAAGATCCAAAATGCCATCAAAGCAGACGCTGTTCAGGTCAATGATAAAAATGTAAAATCCAATCATAAAATTAAGCCGGGAGAAGTAATCACTGTTTTACTTCCTAATCCGCCAGGGTTTAAGGAGTCCATTATAGCTCAAGATGTCGCATTCGGGATAGAATATGAGGATGAGGATATAATGATCGTTAATAAGCCCTCAGGACTCGTAGTGCATCCTGGAGTAGGTAATCATGATGGGACGCTAGTCAATGGTCTAGCGTATCATTATCAAAACATGGAACTGCCTGTTATGGATGGAAATCTAGAAGATCGTCCTGGATTAGTGCATCGGATAGATAAGGAAACATCAGGTCTACTGGTCATCGCCAAAAACGAAGCGGCCATGACTCATCTGTCTAAGCAGTTTTATGACCATAGTATAGAGCGAGAGTATTATTCTCTAGTCTGGGGTAATTTTGACGAGCCCAAAGGAACCATCGATTGTAATATCGGACGTCATCCCAAAGAGCGTATAAAAAGACATGCTTTTCCAGATGGAGATGAAGGAAAGCGAGCGGTGACTCATTACGAAGTGATTGAGGATTTATATTACGTATCTATGATTAAGTGTAGGCTGGAGACAGGTCGTACGCATCAGATCCGTGTCCACATGAATTCTAGAAACCATCCTGTATTTAATGACTCTAGATATGGAGGTAACTCGGTAAGAAAAGGAACCGTTTTTTCAAAGTACAAAACATTCGTTGAAAACTGTTTTAAGATATGTCCACGACAGGCCTTACATGCAAAGTCTCTCGGATTTATACATCCTCGGACAAAAGAAAAAGTGTTTTTTGAATCTGACTTGCCAGAGGACATGACATTATTGATGGAAAAATGGAGACATTATCTAGCAAATAGAAAGAAACATGAGTAAGCAGGATTTAGATAAGAGAATCGAGGCTCTTGTCGCTTTAGGGGAGATTATACACCGAGATAATGAAAAGCTCACAGCGGCAGTGGAATACGCGGAGTATAAAAATAAGTGGTTCAGCAAAGAAAATTCGTGGACCGCATTATTGGCCATTAAGAATCATTTTTTAGATGCAGATATACTCAAGGATTGGGTCGGTAAGTATAGATTTAAACAAGAGACTGTTCAGCAAAAAGTAGGGCTCATATTGGCAGGAAATATTCCTTGTGTGGGGTTCCATGATCTGTTAACGGTATTTATAAGTGGTCATATCGCTCTGATTAAGTTTTCAGATAAGGACCAGGTGCTTTCTACTTTTTTAATTGACGAGCTCGTTTCGTCATATCCAGAATATAAGGAGTGCTTTAAGATTGTAGATCGCTTAGCTGATTTTGATGCGGTGATCTCTACAGGTAGTAATAATTCTGCAAGATATTTCGAGAGTTATTTTGGAAAATATCCCAATATCATACGTAAAAACAGGAATGCAGTAGCTGTACTGACAGGTACAGAAACAGATGAAGAGATTAGAGCTTTGGGTAATGATGTATTTAATTATTATGGATTAGGATGTCGCAATGTGTCTAAGATTTATATTCCTCAGGACTTTGATAAAAATAGACTTTTGGATATTCTGCATGAACGTAATCAGATCATTCTGCATTCCAAGTATAAAAACAACTTTGATTATAACATCGCTCTTTTTATGCTCAATCGAGATATGTATCTCAATAATGGGAGCATAATATTGAAGGAGGATAAGAACATCGCTTCCCGGATTGCCTGTCTACATTATGAATACTATTCCGATGAGAACACACTGAAAGAGCACTTAGTTGAAAACAAAGAGCTGATTCAGTGTATAGCTTGTAATACGATGGATCTAGGAATGCCTCAAGTAAAACTCGGCCAGACCCAAAATCCAGGAATCATGGATTATGCCGATGGGGTAGATACTTTACAATTTTTACTAGAGCTATAATGAAAAATCTTTCTGCTAAACAAAAAGCTCCACTGATCTCTGCAATGCTTGAGGAATACTATCCTGAGACACCTGTCCCTTTAGATCATAAGGATCCATATACGCTCTTAATAGCGGTATTATTATCAGCTCAATGTACGGATGAGAGAGTAAATAAAATTACACCAGCATTGTTTGCGATGGCTGATAGTCCGTCAGAAATGATCAAACATACAGTAGAAGAGATAAAGGCGATCATACGTCCATGTGGATTATCTCCAGCTAAGTCCAAAGCAATATTTAATTTATCGCATATCCTCTTAGATAAGCATGAAGGGGTAGTGCCTCAGAGTTTTGAAGAACTGGAAGAGTTGCCTGGAGTCGGACATAAAACAGCATCGGTTGTGATGGCTCAGGCATTCGGCGTTCCTGCGTTTCCAGTAGATACACATATCCATAGGTTGGCTCACAGATGGGCTCTGAGTACGGGTAAGAATGTAGCAAAGACCGAGAAAGATTTAAAAAGACTTTTCCCAGAGGAATTATGGAATAAACTCCATTTGCAAATCATATTTTTTGGGAGAGAATACTGTCCTGCTAGAGGTCATGATCCATTGAAGTGCCCGATATGTTCCAAATATGGTAGAAGGAGTTTAATGCCTAAGTGATCAGATGACTAAGTATTTATTGCCAATAGCAAGTCACTGTAGGATACTTTAACCAGCTGAGACGGAGATATCTCAAACAGATCCAGATAATGGTCACATTGATCTTTAAGTTCTTCTAAGCTATATTTGTTACGTTCGTCGATTGCTTCTACTTCTATAAATGTTCCTAGATTTTCGACCGTATCAAAATGGAATTTCACATTTCCTATAAAGTAAATTTTACGTTGCTTATCTACGATGACTTTGACTCCTAACTGATCTGTCAATATCTCTTTTATAACAGGATCTGCTTTATGTTTAAAAAGCTTTACAGACGAGAGTTTAGACTTTGCAGTGTTCTTTCTATGGTATTGGATGAGAGCGTTTTCTATGTTTCCTTCACGTAGTTTGAGTCGATCTTTAGTAGCATTAAAGTAGGTGTCTATCTGATGGTCGAGGCCTTTAAAGAGTGGATTTAAAGCCAGTAGCTTTTCTTCGTATATATCTAAACGGTCGACTTTTGCCTTAAATTCTATGATACGTATACTCATAATGGTTGTATTAAGTCCCACTTATTACCATAAATATCTTGGAAAACGATCACTTTCCCAAAGTCTTCTGTTATCGGACCTCTTACAATGGTCACATTATGTTCCAGTAGATTTTGATGATCTCGCTCTATATCATC
>CALDEN010000066.1 GCA_937942405.1 uncultured Saprospiraceae bacterium | reverse complement strand
CGATTTCAGAATGTTACCTGGTTTTTCGTTTGCAGAGCGTTCGTTTGAGTTTACATCAGCGATAAATGATGGTCAGACCATTCAAAGAAGTATAGAATCTGTGTTCTTCGATATCCCACTGCAAATACGTTTTAAATCAGATGCGTACAAGGACAAAAAAGCATTTGTAGTAGCTGGCCTAAAGTATGCCTACGATGTACAGAGTAACTCCAAAACAAGACAATCCGATAACTTAATAAAGATATCTCCACATGATTTCCAAATAGAAATAGGTGCAGGTATGCAGTTCTTTTTCCCTTATTTTATATTCTCCCCGGAGATCAAATTTTCTAGAGGAATCAGCAACATCTTGATCTATAACGATAACCTGAACGAGTCCAAAGTACTGGAGCAGTTAGGTTCTCAGATATTTTCGATTTCATTCCATTTTGAGGGATAATATCAGCACTCACATTTGCTGTCCACCATCGCAATGAGTTCTGGAAAGAACGCATTGAACTCATCATTTAATTGTTCCTCGTATTCGTCAAGATCTAACAATGCATCTGTGAAGCGAGATGGAAACTTAGTTCTGCGATCCATATAGTTTAACGATTCTTGTAGCCCTTGACGAGTGGTGTATTTCATGAGGAAATCATCGGCTATCATGCGGTCTATTTTAGACAATAGTTTAGATGGCATCGAAGTTTTATACTTGGGTAGGATTGTATAAATATTGGCTGTAAAAGCCCCTAATTCCTCCCCACTATATCGGGCCCAATTTCTTATCAAAAACACATCGTATATCATATCCGTAAGCACAGATGCGTACTTACCATGTCGCTTGTAAAATCGTTCTGTACTCCGCAGCCACATCGGGTGACTATCCGTAAAACTATCGATGGCTTTATGGAGATTTATGCCTTCCATTAATTCTGGAGATAGTTTTTCTAAATCTTTGTTTCGACAAAAGTCGGCCATAAAATTACCCACCATAAGCTCTTCATTACTGCAAGAGAGGAAGATATGTGCTAGGTAATTCATCTATTGATTATTATTTTATCGGTGAGTACTTCCTCTTCATTGATCATGGTCAGAATGTACAAGCCATTGCTTAAATCTCTCAGTTCCACAGGTAATATGTTGTAGCCACTTTTACTTTGTATCCTTTTTGTATAAACCAGTTCGCCTTTAAGATTATGGACGTTTAGTTTCCACTCATGAGCAGCATTAGACCTAAAACTTATATTTACCAGACCCTGTGAGGGATTGGGATAGGCATTGAGAAAACCTTCTTGGAGACTGGCTTCTAAGTCCTCAATCTCTTGATCCATCCACTCGATGCGATTACAAATCCATTCTTTGAGATAGGTGAGTTCATCAGCATAGGTAGGTCCTGCATTCCAGTCAAAAGGTTCATTAACTCCTATAATGGGCCATCGTGTAAAATTTCGTTCTTGAGCCTGGCTTAATTCCTCTCCCCAAACATCAATCCGAGCAGATAATAGCTCACAATTAAATATCTCTGCCTTATGCATATTCCATCGATCCGCAAAGGTTTTCACGAAAGTGGAATCTTCCATAAATTTTTCCCACCAAAAAGGGATCTGTCCCGGAAATCCAAACCAGTGATTATCATATTCCCACTTGGTATATTTGTTTTCGTAGATAGCGTAGCTGCCATAGCAGTGGTTGTGATCCCATGCCGGCCCCATAACGATTTTAGGGTCTACTGAGGTGGGATCATAATGGAAATAGGTACTCAATCTATACGCATCTGGATTTTTTCCAAACTCGTTGAGCAATAAATAATCCACAAAACTATTTAAATCGATATGTGGCAGATATGCATCCGAAATATGCGGAGCTTCGGCAGCATACAAATCTTCTTCAAATGCCGTGATCACTTCTTCGATGTATTGTCGCTGATCTTCGGTAATGTCTTCTGCTTTGGGATATACGTATTGAAACTCTACCGTTCGTTCTTTTCCATTGACGAGATAGGTGTCTGAGGTCCAGCCCAAAATCTCATTGAACCAGGAATCTATTCTCACTATATATCCTCCTTCTTCTGGGTCAGTGGATGCTTCTGAAAACTTAGTGACAGGGACTCTATTTTTATCGCGTTTTATTTTTTCCATAAGGACAAAAACGCCTCGGTACTCTCCATTAAGAATCAGCTCACAGTAGTGAGTCCTCGAACTATACATACCCAATCGATTTGCGATATCATAACTCATCACATTGCGGATCAGCGATTTATCGATATATGGAGCATATAGGACCCAGTCGTTTTCTTTGGGCATACCCAGTAATTCGACATTGTTATTACTGCCGTTTTCCTTTCGGGTTTCGAATAGATAGGAGGTCTTTTCTAGGTCGGCAGTTCCATTACCGCGGACTTCTATCCCGATCCATCCATCATATACATTAAAGGTATCGGTAATGGTATTGATGGAATCTGGATTATGTATTATTCCTAGATACCCTCTTGTTTTGGGCTCATTGGGAATGTCGACACCTTCTGTATCGATGATAAATATAGGCAGATTAGAGCTCGTGAGGATATCGTTTTGTGCAACACAGAGTGTAGACAACCATCCAAACAATAATATAAAAAGCGATCTAACCATAGACACGATAAAAATACAATTTAGAAAATAAGCATGCTTCATGATTCCTTTAATAGTATCCCTCTGCATGTTAAAATAAAATTATCTTTGCGGCTTCTAAAAAATGGCACACTATGGCTTTAAAATGTGGAATAGTAGGATTACCTAATGTCGGGAAATCTACCTTATTTAATGCGTTGACATCAGCGAAGGCTCTTGCAGCTAACTACCCTTTTGCGACTAAAGACCCTAATCTAGGGGTGATCACAGTTCCTGATCCTCGACTGGATAAGCTGGCAGAGTTTGTAAATCCTGAAAAGATCCTTCCGACTACGGTCGAAATTCTGGATATCGCAGGTCTTATAAAAGGAGCAAGTCAAGGCGAAGGACTCGGAAACCAATTTTTATCAAATATCCGAGAGGTAGATGCCATCGTACATGTGGTTAGATGCTTTGAAGATGATAATGTAGTGCATGTAGATGGAAGTGTAGATCCATGTAGAGATAAAGAAATCATCGATACCGAGCTCATATTGAAAGATATGGAAACGGTAGAAAAGAGACTGGAAAAGGCCAAAAAACTGGCTAAAGGAGGAGATAAAAACGAAGTCAAAAAAGTAGAATTTATTCAAGCTGTGCTCGATCATCTGGAAGCAGAAAAACCAGCGAGAAGCATGGATATAGAGGAAGAAAATCTCGCAATGTACAAAGAGATGTATCTACTCACTGCTAAGCCGATCATCTATGTATGTAATGTAGATGAAGTAAGCGTTAAAGATGGCAATGA
>CALDEN010000065.1 GCA_937942405.1 uncultured Saprospiraceae bacterium | reverse complement strand
CGCAAAAGACTATACGGTAGATAATGTAACTCGTGTTGCAGAGGCTTCCGCCAAATGGATGAAGGAACGTAAAATGTCTAAAGTCGTGATCGGTTTTGATGCACGATTTGGTGGGCCATTATTTGCTCAGACGACCGCTTGCGTCTTTGCACAGTATGGAATAGATGTATACTACGCCAAAGAATTTGTATCCACACCGATGGTGTCATTAGGTATAGTAAAGCACAAAGCAGATCTAGGAGTAGTGATTACAGCTAGCCATAATCCACCGAGCTATAATGGATATAAGTTGAAGTCATTACATGGCGGACCGACGATACCCGCAGAGATCGCAGAGGTAGAGGCCCTCATTCCTGAAAAAGCGATGACCGATGTTAAGTCATTTGAACATTATGTAGAAGCAGGTAAGATTCATTTTACGGATCTAGAGCAGATGTATTTTGAGCACTGTGTATCTAATTTTGATTTAGAAACCATTAAGAATTCCCATATAAAGCTGGTCTATGATGCCATGTATGGTGCTGGTCAGCGTATCGTCGAGCGATTATTGCCAGATACTCATCTACTGAGATGTGATTATAATCCAGGTTTTAAAGGAGGAGCTCCAGAGCCGATTCATAGAAATCTAGGCGGTTTATCAGATACCTTAAAGAATACAGATTATAACCTAGGTCTGGCCAATGATGGAGATGCAGATCGGATCGGGATGTATGACGAAGATGGAAATTTTGTAGATAGCCACCACCTCTTATTATTATTGCTTTATTACTTGGCAGAGGTAAAGAAGATGACGGGTATGGTGATCATCACCTTCTCGGTAACGGACAAAATGAAAAAACTGGCCGAGCATTTCGGTTTAGATATAGAAGTAACCAAGATCGGATTTAAGTACATCGCTGAGATCATGATCGATGAAGATGTACTCGTCGGAGGAGAGGAGTCAGGAGGACTCGCTGTAAAAGGCCACATACCGGAGAGAGACGGGGTATGGATGGGATTACTGATCATGGAATTTATGGCCAAGACCGGAAAATCGATCAAAGAACTCATTGCAGACATCTATGAGATCACCGGTCCATTTGCCTGTGATAGAGATGATCTACACCTTCCAGAAGAAAAGAAACTAGCGATCATCGCCAAATGTAAAGCAGGAGAGATTACCAGTATCGGCGATAGAACCATCACATCTACAGAATCGATTGATGGATTTAAGTTTTATCTTAGTGACTCAGAGTGGGTGATGATCAGACCGAGTGGTACCGAACCTGTATTGAGGGTATACGCTCAGGCACCCACACTTGCAGGTTGTAGAACGCTACTAGAGATGACACATAAGACTTTGGCTTAAGCCAAAATCCAAATTATATTCAAAATAAGCCTCGTCTAGAATTGTATTTTAGACGAGGCTTTTATCGTATTCATGATATGTTTTACTATATCCGATGAGCAATAGTATAGGTATAATGAGTACTATCCTCAATGTCATATACACGTATGGAATGATTCCTATCATGAGTTCTAGAAGGATGCCTTTAGATACACCACTATCCATTGTAATCAGATTGTTAGGGGCCCCGATTACTAAATATTCTACTAGAAATAATAGAACATATATCAGTGCGATCACGATGTTGATCTTCAGAGAGTCCCATTTGTAAAAGCTATTTGCAATTATAATAAGCAAAGCAGATAGGAGACAGATATACATTCGTGAACCTGAAAGTAACTGAGTCCAGTCTTGCATAATGAGCATAACTGCAAATAGAATGTTGGCCGCAATGACCGTTTTAAGAGCTTGTAAACCATCTTGAAATTGGTACTTGGCGATCCGATGTTTAGTTGTCATTTTCATAGCTGATCTTGTGTCTATAAGATACAGCTATTACTTCTAGAAAGCCATGTCTTTAAAGCGTCTAAGCTATTAATTTAGAGCAATGAAGTAGAATAATCTACCAAATTCCCATGTGCTAAGGTTTAAAGTACTTATGATTTACCGTTTCCTAAGGTTTTCTGAAAATCACTCTTCCACAAAATTATCCAGCTGCTCTTTCCACGAGTAGGTACTGTACTTTATCTGAAAGCCTTTGATGTCTTTGTTTAAATGATGGAGGTACATCTGATCGATTCCTTTTCTTCCTCCAAAATCATATCTAAACCATTTTAATAGCTGAGTAGTCTTTAGGATCTTTTGTTCATGATCAAAATGGGATTCGCTTTCGAGAAATGAGATAGTGGCTACATCTAATTGCTTATCGATTTTATGATAGTTGTAGAAGGCGATAGGCGGACAGCTTTCAGCCCCACAGTTCAGGGCAAA
Organism: uncultured Saprospiraceae bacterium; assembly: GCA_937942405.1. Taxonomy (GTDB): domain Bacteria; phylum Bacteroidota; class Bacteroidia; order Chitinophagales; family Saprospiraceae; genus JAHDHU01. Next base: position 3,603 of record CALDEN010000065.1, on the reverse strand, counting down.
ATGAATGCGATAATCTATTTTGTCTACAGCGAGTTGTTTGATTACTTTGGGTGTAAAGGGCTTTGCAAAAAGGCCAAGCGAATATTTAAAACGATATCTTCTCAGTATGCCATGTTCGATGTCATCTAGACTGAACATCTCCTGTGCAATCGCTATTACTTTAGAGGTGTATATTTTGTTTTTAGGAACAAGTTCAGTGTTTCGTAAGATCTGGAAATAAGCATTGTAGATATTGATCCAGAAAGATAATTTCAGGTCATCAGTATGGAGCTCTTCTAGCAGAGTAGAGAACTTTTCGTTTTTGAGCAGGGTCTGAAACTCTTGGGTGTCTTTTCTTACTTTGACAGCATAGAGTATTTTTTCGGAAACTTGGGATAGAGAGGTGCTGGACATTTTAGCGAGTCGTGTTTTGTGTTTTAAGTGGCAGGTATTTTTCAAACGATCTACCATTGTATCGGTAGACTCCGGCATTGTCAGTTCCTAGCCATATAGTGCCAGAGCGATCTTTGTATGTGGAGACAAGTAGCACTTCTGTGTCCCCGTCTTTTACTGCAAAGTTGAGTAGTGTGTCTCCGTTATACATCCATGCTCCACCTGTATATGTAGTCATCCATAGATTACCATCTTTGTCAGATACACCAGAGTTAAAGTAGGGTATGCGATCGTCAAATGCGGAGTTAGACTCAGCGATACCCATGGACTTAGTATATTTTACAGAATCATCGCTTTCACTTATTTGGTATTTACTGATAAAGTTACTGAGCCAGAAATATCCGTTTTTGTCTTGGAGTATGGACCGTACTCCAGGCACTCGTCCGTCGGGTAATGTGGATAATTCTTTTTCGGGAAACCATAAAAAAGACTTACCATCATATCTATATGCACCAGCTACCACTGTTCCGATCCATAGATTTCCTTGTCGATCTTTATCTATCCCAAATACAGAATAAGGGCTACTGTTCATGCCTTTAAAGGAAAGGCCTCTAACCTCTGTTGCAAATGCCTCGTCTAGCTCTTTTCTCGATACGTGCGGTAGCTTTAACTCATAGAGCTGCGTACCATCATATCGATAGAGATCCATGGCATTTCCATTGCAGTTAAACCATAAATCATGGACTTCTAGTTGCCATTCATTGTCGAGAGCAGGTATTGGCTTTAAGCCAATAAAAGAGCTTCCATCATACTTACTTATGCCTTTAGGGGTTCCTATAAAAATATTGCCGTACTGATCTCCTTGTATATCTCGGATGCTATCATCGATAAGACCGTCTTCTGTGGTGTAATTTATTAGACGTTCACCATCGTAATAGTATACGCCATGACCGTTACTCCCAAACCAATAATGCTTATTGTGGTCTTGGAAGACTGTCCATATCTGATCATCTAGTTCAGAAACGAGTGTCCCTAATTGCAAAGATTCTAGAGCTGGTTTACGATCACTTTTAAAACTCTGTCCTTTACACGAGATGAGACTCATGATAAGGATTGTGATGACTATATGTTTAAGGATATGTACGAACATTTTAAATATTTAGGAGGTAAATGTTAATGTCCAAAATAGGCTTTTACTAGGCTTATGTGTTTTTCTTTATCCTCTGGACTTAACCAACTGGCCTCAAAAGCATTGATGGCCAATTGCATCAATTGTGTCTCGTCTAGATTTAAAGCCTTCGCCGTTTCGTAATAGTTTTCATTCATGTAGCCACCAAAATAGGCTGGATCGTCAGAATGAATGGTGGCGAGTATTCCTTTGTCTAGCATCTTTGCAACGGGATGATCTTCCATTTTTTGGATCACTTTGAGCTCTAAGTTACTTAATGGACATAAGGTAAGAGCAATGTTCCCGTCCAGTAATCTCTGAATTAAGGCTGGGTCGTCTAGGCATCGATTTCCATGGTCTATCCTTACCACATTTAATAAATCGAGTGCCTCCCAAATATAGTCAGCAGGACCTTCCTCTCCTGCATGAGCGACGAGCTTGTATCCGTGAGAGGCAGATGCTTTAAAGACTTCTGTAAACTTGCTCGGCGGATTGCCCATTTCAGAAGAGTCTAAACCAACTCCATCTATCCATTCTTTATGTGGTATAGAGGACTCCAGTGTTTTGAATGCTTCTTCTTGGCTCAGATGTCGGAGGTAGGACATGATGAGTTTGGAGGAGATATTTAGTTCCTCTTTTGCTTTTTGGAGGGCTTTGTAGATACCTGTGATCACTACCTCAAATGCGATCCCTCTATCAGTGTGGGTTTGTGGATCAAAGAACACTTCTACATGGACGACATTTTGACTATGTACTTTGCTCAAGTACGCCCAGGTCAAATCAAAGAAATCACGTTCGTGGATCAATACTTGAGCACCCGTATAATAGATGTCTAGAAACTCCTGTAAATTGTTGAATTTATAGGCTTTTTTTAGAGACTCGATCGAATTATAGTCTAAACGTATGTTATTTCTATGGGCTATCTCGAACATGAGTTCTGGTTCAAAACTGCCTTCGAGGTGCAGGTGTAATTCCGCTTTGGGTATTCCTCTTATTAGTTTTAATAAGTCTGATGATTCCATGTAGTCGAAAGTACTTTAAAATATTCAAAGACTATTTTTTCAACTATGACTTTTTATTACAGCTCTTCTGTCCATGCTTTGAGTACCTTTAATCAGATTCCTATTTCCATTCCTATTTAGTCATTCTTCTTTTGGCAAGCTCGGTTTGAAACTATACAGTCGGATCTATTTTTCTGGTATAATACTAAGGGATAAAAATTAGAAACCTATGCTTGAGATTCTTAAAGATTGGATCGTAAACTTTGGATTGGATGTAGCGGCTTCTGATCTTCTAGCCCGAGCACTGTTATTAGTGCTCATTATCGTCTTGAGTGTGATTGCATATTTTTTTACGAAGCATTTTGTCCTCAAGGCCATCGCAGCCATTATAGGACGTACGAGCACACAGTGGGATGATGTAATCTTGCGATCCAAAGTATTTAATCGACTTGCTCATTTGGCTCCAGCCATCGTGATCTATGTTTTGATCCCTATCCCTTTTGTAGGATATACAGGGGTAATTGCAGCATTAGCGGGGATGGCACTGATCTATATGATTGTCATGTGTTTGCTCGCGATAGATGCTTTTCTCAATGCAGCTCTTATGATCTATACGAGTTATGAAGTCTCTAATCGTATTCCGATAAAAGGTTTTGTACAGGTCTTTAAAATCATCATCTACTTTACGAGTGCCATATTTATCATATCGATATTACTGAATAAAACGCCCATTTATCTATTTAGTAGTTTGGGGGCTCTTACGGCTGTATTGATGTTTATTTTTAAAGATGCCATTTTGGGTTTTGTGGCTGGAATCCAGTTGTCAGCAAATCAGATGGTGGCAAATGGGGACTGGATCGAAATGCCCAAATATGGGGCAGACGGAGACATTATCGAGATCGCTCTGACTACAGTCAAAGTCCAAAACTGGGACAAAACGATCACTACCATTCCGACCTATGCCTTGATCACAGATTCTTTTAAAAACTGGAGGGGGATGTCTGAGTCAGGAGGGCGACGGATAAAGCGATCGATCAATATAGATATGAATACCATTCAATT
>CALDEN010000064.1 GCA_937942405.1 uncultured Saprospiraceae bacterium | reverse complement strand
TTTGAACTGTACGAGGATCGTCGTGATGTCTTCCTCAGGATGATTTAACAGATCCTCTACAGAGTTATCATGTACGTGCCCATATTTATCATGGTCATCGCTGTGCTCATGTGACTCGTGGTCATGTGCATCGTGACTATGACTGTCTCCATGATCATCATGGTCGTGCTCATGTTCATGATGAGCGGCATGGTCATGACCTTCGTGATCAGAATGATCGTGACCTTCGTGGTCATGGTCGTGATCGTGGGATTCGTGGCCAGCATGATCGTGGGCCTCATCTCCATGATCATCATGCTCTCCGCCCTCTGCTTCGTGGTCATGATCATGTACATTCCATATAGACGCGGTATTAGTCAGGATCAGCTGATCGATCACAGATCCTGTAGGCTTAAGTATTCCGACTACCTTAAAAGCCATGTGGTCATGGGCCAGATCCTCATCTTCTTCAAAACCATGACTACTCACAAATTTATCTCCCAGTTTTATTCCTGTCTTCTTAGCGACGAGAGCTCCGATCGTTACCTCTTGATCCCTTGTCCACTTCTTCCCTTCTGCCAGCTCTGCATTGTACAATCCCAAGATATCATACGTTGTCCCTACGATACGGAAGGACTTATAATTGTCTCCCAATGATAGCGGCACTGCCAATTTTATAAGCGGATGCTTGGGATTTAGAAATGCTTTGGCCTCTTCTATTTTTATATTTCCAGTCGGATTATCTACGTGATACATCCCACATAAGATCATCTGTAGCGGACTTCCTTTGGCACCGATGACCATGTCGATCCCGGCGAGATTGCTTTCAAATTTTTCTTTTACCTGATTATTAAACAGGAGTAAAAAATTAATCAATCCTATCCCCAGTGCAAACAACACGATGTTGAGCAGCAGTGTCAACGGACTGGCTATAACGTTTTTCCAAGCGAGTTTTAATAGATTCATGACAGGATGATTTTATTATCGATAATGTCTTTTAACCTATTATCATGTGTGACGATCAGTAATGCAGCTCCGATTTTTTTTGCCTGTTTATCGAGTAGATCGATTACTTTCTGACAGTTATCATCATCGAGTGCAGAAGTCGGCTCGTCGGCCAAAATCAATTTGGGCTGGTTTACGATGGCTCTAGCGATAGAGACTCGTTGTTTTTCTCCCTCACTGAGATTTTTGATTTTACTATCTGCTTTGTCTTCGATATTGAGTTCTCTGAGTAATTCTCTACAGTCTGATGCAGATACTTTGGCTTTAGCCAATTTCTGTGTCAACAGTAGATTTTCTAATACCGATATAGATTCTATAAAATGACTCTTCTGAAATATGATGCCGATGTTTTTTCCTCTGAACTTGTCTAGTCCTGCAGACCCGAGGCCAGAGATCTCCGTACCATCGATCGTAATTCCTCCAGACTGAGCAGGCATGAGGCCTCCGAGTAGATTAAGCAAGGTCGATTTCCCGATCCCTGATCTACCTAGGATCAATAACTTCTCCCCCGATCCGCAGCTGATATCTGGGAAACGGAAGGCATTGTCTTTATCGTACTGATAACTAAGGTCTGTCGTTGTAATCATCATCTACAAAGCTACTATGTTTTGAGATTAATATTCTCTTAGAAACAAGGGAAATAGGCTTTTAATTCAAGACAGTGACATTTCCGGTGATGGTATCCTGACTACCGTCTACATATTCTAATTTTATAAAATATACATAGACTCCCTGAACTACTTCTTTGTTTTGGAGTCGACCATCCCATTCGATAGTATCAAATGCATCAGTGGATATATCTTTTAGATGGTGTACCCTATTTCCCCATCGATCAAATATTGAAAATTCATCCACACTGATAACAGGAGTTTTGAGATTATACACCTTAAACTTTTCATTCCCAGATTGAGAACCCACTCGTATGATATTGGGTAAATAAAAATCACCCCCAGTAAGCCTTATGTCGATCTCATCACTGGCTGTACAGCCATTTTCGTCTGTCAAGAGAATAGATATAGTGCCGTTTCCATTGATTATCGTGGATAACTCCAGACTACCTTCAGCCAAGATATTCTCTAAATCAGACCAACTTATGCTTTGTAAATCAGACTCCACGATATTTGTTAATGCTTGAATAACGACCACATCATCATACTCGACTTCTAGATCCTCTCCTAGACTTACCGTTAAGAGCTGAGGCTGTGCGATCTCTACAGTATTAATCGGGGAGACGCAAAAATCGTCTTGAGCAAATATGGTATAGATACCCTGATTAAGAGAATCTAAAAAATTCTGGTCTGAGATCGTATTATTTACATAAATATCCAGATCATCGATGGATGTATTGCCTGCCACATTTATCAGGATAGTACCATTGGCCTCACCAAAACAATCTATGTCGGAAGACTCTAGAATCAGTTCAGGATTCGATTTAATCTCAACAATTAATTCTGTCGTATCACCAGGGCATATTCCATTGCCAGAAATTATATATTGGAAATAATTCAGTCCATCCACTAAGTCAGTAGTTGTGAGCTGATTCCCTATCTGATTTTGTTCCCATTCCCAAAAACCATCTGTATCCTGCCCATTTATCATATTATCTAAATCCAACTCTAGTGTATCGTCCGAACAGTAGTACCACTCCTGAAAATTATTGCCAGCAGATCCATTGTCTTCTATAACTAACTGGAGGATAATTTCAGACTCGCATAGTTCTGGATACTCTGTATCGTCGATCAAATAAACGAGGGTATAATTACCTCCATCGACATTATCCACTATCAGATTATCATCAATAATTATAGGTGGATTAGCCGATTGCTGGGAATTTATAACTTCCCAGCTGCCTTCAAAATTTTGGACATCCAATGCCGTCAGATCAAAATCTGCAACATTACAAAGCTCCAAGTCTGTGAAATTAAAAATAGGACAGGCACAATCCAATACTTCAATATTTATAAAATACTCAGATCCGTTGCATGGCTCTTGGTAGCCCTCTGTAGAAAAACCAATCATGTAATTTCCCGCTGCTACATCTGTTAAATCTAACGTGTCTCCATTTAATGCTAATCCGTTTGAGTTCCATTCTCCGGATATAGCTGGATCTAAGCTGATCTCACTCAACAAAACGGTAGATCCAAATTCCTCATTATTACAAACACTAATGTCAGAAGCAAATGAAGGAATCTCTTCAGACTTAACACTGATACGTATGGCTCCCGTAAAGGATTCTACACATTCCAAATCAGAACCTGTCAGCGTCAATTCTATATCTTCTACTATGTCGGTAAACACATACTCGTCAGAATCAGAAAGGAGCTCGACGGAATAGACGAGGCCTTCTAGATCTGTAAAGGTCAACAGTACAGGATAATCCTCAAAATCGATTAAACTAAAAGCATAGTCACTTCCCACACATAACTCTTGCTCATAGGCAAATTGAAAATCAACTGCTTCCTTCCAAATTAGAGGCACTCCAGTTCCTAGTTGGATACATGGGTCTGAAAAATCGACTTGTCCAGATTGAATACGTACGACTACGGGAGTTATAAAATAGCTATAGCCAAAATCATAATTGGACGAATAAAAGACCGGCGTACCAAAACTAGTTTCTATTATGTTACCTATGTTTTCTGCGGTTCCATCGTGAATTATATAAACCAGTTGCTGATCGTCATCCAATATAAAATCACCGTTAGACACATTAAGATCTACACTCTCAAGACTGCACAACTCATAGTCGACATCCGCAAAGGTTCCGATGTCCGAAATACAGTCACAATTAAAGGGCCCCAAATCAAACGTTTCAGAACATCCATTGCCTGAAGAAACTTGAATAGAAATGGTGTCATTTACTACGCCCGACAGATTAAAAGGACCATTTCCACTAACCGAGCTTCCATTCAACATAAACGGTAAGGGAGCGTTTATAAGATTAAATTCAAGTGCTATATTTTCATTTAAATCATCACAAGTGAAATCCAATAGCTCAATCTCAGGCTTAGGTAATTTTTCTAATCGTATC
>CALDEN010000063.1 GCA_937942405.1 uncultured Saprospiraceae bacterium | reverse complement strand
TCTAATTTCAATAGTACTCATACTTGCATTGATATTTCTAGCCATAGGAATAATCGTACCCTCTACAACATACGACAGCCAAATCACCGTCAACAAGTCTTTCAACGAAGCATGGGCAGTAATGTCTGACGAATCTAAATTGCCATTATGGCTAAATGGATACATAAAATCAGAACTCGTAAGCGGTACCGCAAACACCGTAGGAGCCGTCTCTAACATACATTTTAATCAAGATGGTCAAGAAATGATCATTCAAGAAACCATCACTAAGATCATACCCAATGAACTGATAGCCATGAGATTCAATGCCGACGATTTTATGCTTATGGATTATGCCATGCACTTTACTGAGTCTGATGGAAAAACAACAATCAAATCTCAAACTACTACAACTGGTCAAGGAATGATGGCTAAATCTATGGTGGCTCTTATGAAAAACACCATGATCACACAGGAAGAGACCAATATGGCAAGCTTAAAAAAAATCATTGAAGAAAATACAACCAACTACTTTCCGCTGTTAGAAGAAATCGAACAAGACAGTATCCGATAGCATCATATAATTTAAAAGAGGAATAAATATATGTGGTTCTATCCTGCGTAATCCTCGATAAGGATATCCCGATGATGGTTATTATGGATCGCATTAAACATCAACCATTCTCTGATAGAAAAATTACCCATCACCGGATGAGGCAAGACATATTTATCCAGGTTCTTGTCAGACCATTTGTTGATCAATGTGTACATCGTCTCCTCTAAAGCTGCATACTTCTGCAATCGTTCTTGCTTCATGTCCACCCCATAAGATTTAGGAGGTAGCGGCTGGTTAAAATCGTCGGGAAGATTATTAATCTTGCTTTTGTAAAGAGACGCTAGATCCTCATAACTCAACTGCTCCTTTTTACGCGTACCAAATTTCCACCACAAAATCATTTTATTTAAAGCCATCGCTTTGTTGATCACCTTGGTCGTTTTATGGAGATGGTCTAGCTGCTGACTTGCATTCCATCTTCCCTTAGGGCCTTCTATAAACAATGCATCGTCTTGATTCTTAAACCATGTTTGCAGGTCACTATAGCTTTTTTCTAATTCTTTTTTGATTTGTTGCTTGGTCATATTACTATTGTAGATGCTACAAATTAATCCAAAATTATCGGTTGAGAAAATTTCTATTTTTTCGACCATCGCTCAGCTATGCTCAACGCACAATGCGATAAATCTGGGACAAGGCTATCCTGACTTTGATGTATCTCCACTACTGAAGGACAGAGTTAAGCATTATTTAAAACAGAATAAAGATCAATATGCTCCTATGCAAGGAATTCAAGAACTCAGAAATATCCTAGCAAAAAAATACACGAGCTCATACAAAACAGCCATTAACCCTGACACGAACATTACAATTACTGCCGGTGCTACTCAGGCGATTTTTACTTGTATCCAATCAGTGGTACTCCCCGGAGATGAGGTAATCATCATCGAACCCGCTTATGACTCATATGGTCCGTCTATCGAGATCGCAGGAGGCAAGGTCATTCCCGTAATGCTCAATCCAGATTTTACAATGGACTGGAATGCTGTTCAAAAAGCGGTGTCGAATAAGACCAAAATGATCTTATTTACCAATCCGCATAATCCTACGGGTCAGATATGGAGTCATGAAGATTTTTTGGCTTTAAGCCAAATCGTAAACAATACAAACATACTTCTACTGAGTGATGAAGTGTACGAACATATCGTTTATGATGGTAAGAAACACCTCAGCTTACTCGACTACCCTGAACTCAGCAATAGAGGATTTGTGACCTATTCTTTTGGGAAGACTTTTCATGCCACAGGCTGGAAAATGGGGTATGTGATCGCTCCTGACAATCTTACGAGAGCATTCAGGAATGTACATCAGTGGAATGTATTTTCTGTAAACTCGTTTTTACAATACGCCCTTGCAGACTACTTAAAAGATCCAGATACCTATCAAAATCTTAGTGTATTCTATCAAACTAAAAGAGACTACTTCCAAAGAGAAATGGAAGAAAGTAGATTTAAAAGCATCCCAACAAATGGCAGCTATTTCCAACTGTACGACTATAGTGCCATCAGTGATTTAGATGATATCGAGTTTACCCAATGGCTCATCGAGAAACACGGTGTTGCGGCTATCCCACTGAGCCCATTCTGCTCTCAGGATTCAAAGTGGAAGGTCGTCAGATTCTGTTTTGCCAAAAAAGAAGATACTTTGTCAATAGCGTTAAAACGCCTTCAAAAAGTCTGATAATGTCGTCGGCAGTCACTGATTGTAATAATAATGTCATTATTTGCATTATTTAGTTGTTAAATCCTATCTTGATAACAGAAAATTGATATTCACAAACGAACCTTTAAAAAATGAAAAAACTTTTTACTTTATGTTTTGCATTATTCTGTTCTGTGGGCTTGATGGCACAGGATACTTTTTCTGATGATTTTGAGGCATTTGCTGTCGGTGATTACATCAGTAGTGGTGCTGCTAACTGGACCACATGGAGTGGTACCACAGGAACTGCCGAAGACGCACAAGTCACTGATGAACGAGCTGCGAGTGGAACTAATGCCATTAAATTTGAAGGGGCTGCCGCAGGCGGACCACAAGATGTTATTTTAGATTTCGGTGGAGTAAGAACTGATGGACAATTTAACTTCTCTGCTAACTTCTATATGGAAGCTGGGAACGGAGGTTATTTTAACTTTCAAGGAGCTGCTAATCCAGGGACTACATGGTCGATGAACTGCTTTATGAATGCGGACGGATCGTTTACAATAGATGACGTTACTGCATTGCATGTAAGTACACGATATCCTCAAGATCAGTGGTTCAATGTAACGATAGAAGCAAATCTAACCGCTAACTTCTGGAAAGTACTGATAGACGGACAATGTGTAGGATCTTTTTCCAATGCTGGCACGAACGCCGTTGCATCATTGGATTTATTTCCGATCGACGGTACGCATAACTTCTTTGTAGATGATGTAAGCTATACATATGATAGCAATGCAGGCTCTGCACCTCAAAATGACGCTCAAGTTATCTTTGACAACAACGGAACAGTCGGTTTTGCTGGTGGTATGAGAGATGTAAATGGATTTATCGTTAATGCGGGTACGACAATGGTCAATAGCGTAGATCTAGATTATACAATCGATGGAGCTCCTTATTCTCAATCTTTAACAGGCTTAAACTTAGCACCTGGAGCATTCTCTACATTTACACTCGATAACCAAGTGACATTGAGTGATGGAGCTGTAATCGTAGAAGCAATTATATCTAGTGTAAATGATGTACAGGGTGATGACAATACATGTAACGATGCCACTTCATTAACCTACACAGGCTTTACCCCTCATCCTGAAAGAAAAGTATGGGCGGAAGAGGCAACAGGAACCTGGTGTGTATGGTGCCCGAGAGGAGATGTATTTATGAATCTTATGGATGAAAGATATGGTGATGCTTTTGTAGGAACTGCTGTACATAATGGTGATCCGATGGTTGTTGCAGATTGGGACAGTGGTGTTGGAGCTTTTCCAGGGTTCCAAGGTTACCCAAGTGTAATTTTTGAAAGAGACATCATAATAGACCCGAGTGCACTCGAAAATAGTGTAGCGGCTTACCTACAAGAAGAGCCTGTGTCTATAATGGTCCACGAAGCAACGTATGATGAAGCAACTAGAGCATTAAACCTTACGGTACATACTGAAATCAGAGGAGACCAAGTCGGTGACATGAGACTTATCGTAGGACTTACAGAAGATGGAGTAACCGGAACAGCTGCAGGTTACAATCAAGCTAATGCATATGCAGGTGGGAATACGGTAATGGGCGGATATGAAAATCTACCAAACCCTGTACCTGCAGCAGATATGGTTTACAATCATACGAGTAGAGACTTACTCACTCCTTTTGATGGTATCGAGCAAGCATTTAGTACTTCAGTAATAGTATCTGGAGGATGGTATGAGCACTCATTTACATACACTATTCCTACTGAATGGGATACTGAAAATATGCACATCATATCTGCTGTAACCGCAAATGGATCAGTGGATAACGCACAGACTTCTAAGTTTTTAGCAGCTGTAGACACAAAGGATCTAGGACTAGAAAGCAGTGTTACCCTAAGCCCTAATCCTGCAAGTCAGGTAGCAAATGTACGAGTACAACTTGAAGAGCAAGTAAACTTAAGCATGGTCGTTACAGATGCCATGGGTAAAGTAATCTCTCAAAGAAATTATGGAAACATATCTGGAGATCAGATATTCCCTATAAACATTTCGAGCTACCCTGCTGGAGTGTATTATGTAAAAGTAAATGCCGATGATGGTTTTGCAACCAAAAAATTAATCGTGACTAAATAATTAGTCGCAATTAATATATACTATAGTTTTAGGGTCTTATCAGTAAATGGTAAGACCCTTTTTTATAATTGCTATTTATAGATACTGTACTTTCCAATATGGAAATTAATACTCAGCATCTCCTTAGCTAGATCAGTAAAAGATGAATGTTCTTATTAATAAACTCTCGATACTTGGTATCCTTATCCTAAATTACAGTGCTTTAATAAGTCAGGGATATGGTATAGAAACCAACTATACTCCTTCCCCTATTACTAAGCTAGATCTAACTGAAAAACAGAAAGCCCAAATCCATGGCTCCCTAAATCTGTTTCCAATGTCCACTCAGATTGCAATCGGAATCGTTCATAGACGTAAAATTTCATTTCATGGATTCCGGAAAACTGAAAAGAATACCGTTGCTATCGATAATAGCATGAGTGTTTTTGAGATCGGATCTCTTACCAAAATATTTACATCTACCATCCTTGCCGATTTTGTAATAGATGGAAAACTATCCTTGGAAGACGATATAACTAAACACTTAGGTTTCGAAGTAGGTTTTAATGACGAAATCTCCTTTGTCTCCTTAGCTAATCACAGTTCAGGATTGCCTAGACTGCCTACAAATTTAGATTTAGGCAAAGCCGATCCAACAAATCCGTATAAGGATTATGACGCTCAAAAGCTAAAAGAATACTTAGAAAGACCAATATCCTTTGACAATAAAAAAAATAAATATACGTACTCCAATCTTGGAGCAGGCCTACTTGCTTACACCCTAAAGGAAATCGCTAGCAGCTCGTTTGAAAATTTATATGAAAAGTACATTTTTAAAAAATATGGATTAACCCAAAGTTATATTTCAACAGAAACGGAAATAGCTCAACTCGTAAAACCTAGAGATCAATATGGGAAGACTACTTCACACTGGGACATGAATGCAATGACCGGAGCAGGGGCCGTTCTGAGTACTATTAAAGATCTATGTACATTTTTAGATTACCATCTTTATGGCAACACCGAAGTCTTAGCACTAACCAGAAAAGAAACGTTTCAAAAAGACGAACGTATATCAATGGGCCTGGGGTGGAGTATTTTGAATGCAAAAAATAAAGAAAAAATATACTGGCATGGTGGAGGCACAGGAGGTTTCACATCCTATGTACTTTTAAGTCCCGAGTCGGATATCGGCATAGTGATATTATCTAACGTATCTGCTTTTCATCAAAGATCAAATGAAATAGAACAATTGAGTTTCAAGCTCTATACAAGTATAAAACAAAACGAGTTAAAATAAAAAAACTCTGGCGGAGAGCCAGAGCTTTTTTTATTAGATCAATCAAGTGATCGATCTAAAGACGAAAAAAGACGAAATCTTAAGTCCATCTCATTCTAGTCAGTTTAGTTATAATATCTCCCGCCATCGTCAATAGACAATCGGTCGATATCTGCATCTTTATTTATCTCATCTAGATCTATCTTTCTTCTTTTATACGCAGGGATGTTTTCCATCTCAGAGATCGTATTAGGGTCATCCAAACTCTGTCCGAATGCCTCTCTACGATTCTGCCTCATAGACCTTTGCATTTCTCGCTCCTTCTTACGTTCTAGCTCGAGCATTTTTTGACGCTCATTATTAGGATCATAATCTAGATCCAGCGTTACACCTTCTCTACCACTATAATTTTTAATAGTGTCATAAACATCATCCACACCTGTATCGATCAAATCATCTACTCCATCATGAATATCTATTATCTGCATTTCGTTCAGCTCCTCTGTCTCTTCTATGATCGGAGCATTAAGATCTATTTTAATTACTTTTTCTGATACAGTATTATAATTAAAGAGTTTTTCTTTTTCGAATCCCGTAGCTATGATCGTTACACTTAGTTTATCGCCTAGATTTTCATCTGTACCACTACCGAAAATGACATTGGTATCTTCACCTGCAGCCTGTCTTACATGATTAGTGATCGTAGCTATTTCCTTGACACCTAATTTCTGTGTACCGGTATAGATATTCAGTAGGATGTGCTTAGCTCCTCGTATGTTATTGTCTTCTAGGAGCGGAGATGTAATTGCCCCTTCGACTGCTCTTATTGCTCTGTTTTCTCCAGAAACTATGGCATTACCCATGATGGCCTTACCACTATCTCTCATGACTGTATTCACATCTTTAAAATCGACATTTACAGTACCTCGTCTAGTAATAATTTCAGCTATTCCTTTTGCAGCGGTGGTTAAGACTGAATCTGCCTCAGCAAATGCTTCTTCCAGACTCATGTCCTCAAACATGCTAAATAATCGCTCATTAGAAATCACTAAGAGACTATCTACATTTTTACGTAGCTGCTCCAATCCTTCCTCCGCATGACCGTTTCTTTTCTTTCCTTCAAAATCGAATGGCAAGGTTACTATAGCCACAGTAAGTATATCTAAATCTCTCGCTGCTTTGGCAATGATGGGAGCCGCACCAGTTCCTGTACCCCCACCCATACCGGCAGTGATAAACAGCATTTTGGTATTGCCAGATAAGAATTGCCTCACCTCGTCTATCGACTCTATACAAGACTGCTTCCCTACTTCAGGCTGAGCTCCTGCACCCATACCTTCCGTTAATTCAGGACCCAATTGGATCTTGATAGGAACTGGACTAGATTCCATCGCCTGAGCATCTGTATTGCATACAGCAAAGTCTACTCCTTTTATTCCTTGCTGGAACATGTGAGCGACAGCGTTAGAGCCTCCCCCTCCGACACCTAGAACTTTAATTATAGAGTTTTCATGTTTTGGTAAATCGAATAACATAATCTTTAAATTTTATTTTAATAAATTAAAATTCCGTGTCTGGAGTTGTTTCAAAATATTCCTTGGTATATGTAAAAATCTTTTTATACCATGTTTTATCATTTTCAGGAACGGTAATGTCTTCTCTATTTTCTTCATCGCCTTGCTCATCTAAATCAAAAATAGTTACATCTTCCTCTTCTAAATACGCCACATCATCTAGAGCTGTCAATAGCAGACCTATAGATGTACTGTATATCGGACTAGTCAAATCGTGATTAATGTCATCACTCAAATATTCCACAGGCTCTCCCAATCTACTCGGAAGACCCGTACAGAAATCCGCAAGCAGTTCTATGTTTTTCAACAGAGATCCTCCTCCAGTCAATACGATGCCAGCTATCAGCTTATTTTCAAATCCGGAACGTTTTATCTCCCACATCACATAGTCAAAAATTTCTTCGACTCTACATTCTATGATCTTGGCAAGGTTTTTTTCTGACACCTCTTTAGGATCTCTGCCCTTTAAACCAGGAACAGATATAATCCGATTATCCGTGAGTTCAGAATGCAATGCAGAGCCAAACTTAACTTTCAATTTTTCTGCCTGAACATGCATAACTGCACAAGCTTCTTTAATATCGTTGGTAATCACATTACCGCCGAATGGGACAACAGCAGTATGCCTAATGATACCATCTTTATAAATAGTGATATCCGTCGTTCCACCTCCTATGTCTACCATCGCTACTCCTGCTTCTTTCTCATCACTCGTAAGCACAGCATTAGCAGAAGCAATAGGCTCTAGTGTCATACCTGCCACTTTCAAACCTACTCTTTCTAGACATCTCAAAATATTCCGAGAAGCCGTAAGTTGTCCTGTGATGATATGGAACTTGGCCTCGAGCCTCACCCCACACATACCTATAGGATCCTTTATACCTTCCTGATCATCTACTGTAAATTCTTGAGGTAAGACATGTAAAATTTGATCACCCGGAGGCAACACCATTTTATGCATGTCGGCAATTAATTTTTCAATCTCAGAACGCACTATTTCTTCCTCTGCTAAATCCCTGACTAACAAACCATGATGATGTAAGCTCTTTATATGTTGACCCGCAATACCTACATGTACCGTAGAGAACTTTAATCCCGCAGCTTCCTCTGCAATGCAGATTGCCTCAGTTATGGCCTTTACTGTTTTATCAATATTAGACACCACACCTCTAGATACACCTTCTGAACTTACTCTTCCTACTCCTAGTATTTCGAGTTTTCCGTCTTCGTTCTTTTTACCAGCAATAGCACAGACCTTTGTTGTCCCTATATCTACTGCGATCGCAAGATTTGAATTTTGAGTTATTTGGTTCATAGTCATTTAGAATTAATTATAATCATTTACGTCCCACTACCTGGTCTTTTATATCCAAGCGTAATTCTTTGTATTTATTCCATCCTTCTTTGGGAAGTCCTCTCCTATAAAACTCAGAGAGTCGGTAAAATTTGTTATCTACATTGTCAAATTTCCCAAAGAATATTTTTTCTCTTCCCACTTTAGGGACTAGCGTTATATCATTATTTTCATCCACATAAATCTGCTCTACTAGAGGAGATAAAAATTGCGGATCATCATAGAGTCTCTTAGCTAAATCATAAACCTGATATAGCGATGTTTTTTTCTCAGCATCTACAAACCCTTCCTTATACCCATCAATAAACCCAGTAGCTACAGGAACACGCACGGTAGACTTATCATTCAGTTTAATCCTATTGCCATACTGATCTAGGTAGAAGCCTTTACCTTCTTTGGGATTTACCCTTACGATAGGTTCTGAAAGATCTATGACCACGGCTACTCGATTTAGTTTATCTATATAAAACTCTGCTTTATGGATACGAGAGTCTCGCTCTAAAAAGTCTTCAAACGTATCGAAAGGCAATTCACTAATCTTTGCATTTACGATGTCATAGCCTACGTGCTGTCCGAGCAAAGCGATAAGTTCTTTCTTACCGATTAAGCTCTTACCATAATTTTTATTAAAATGAACTTTGAGGTCTTGCACTCTAGAATCTCGCTTACTCATCACACTAAATACAAGTGCTACCGATATCAGAGATATCAATGACCACATGAAAGCTTTATGTTTCCAACTTGTATTTATGCTATTACTCATTAATTATTTATATAATTTTTTTATTTTTTTAATTTCCTTATCAATATCTCCTGCTCCTAAAACAATTAACAATTCAACTTCCTTCTTCTCCAAAACAGCTATTAAGTCTGTCTTTTTACAGATGCTTTTCTGAGCAGAAGTTATTAAGTCGAAAATCATCTCTGAACTGACTCCCTCTATCGGCTCTTCTCTAGCTGGATATATCTCCACTAATATTACCTCATCTGCAACACTTAACTCCTTTGCAAAATCTTCAAAAAAATCTCGCGTTCGAGAAAATAAATGAGGTTGAAAAACAACTGTCATTTTACTTTCAGGATACAATGTTTTTACCGCACTCAGAGCCGCATTTATCTCAGTCGGATGATGGGCATAATCATCGATTATGGTAATCCTATCATTCTTCAGCACCTCTTCAAATCTTCTTTTTATTCCCTTAAAAGACTTTAAAGCTTTTCTTATTTCTTCCGCATCTATTCCTAACTCTCTAGCCATTGCAAAGGCAACGGATGCATTTTCAGCATTATGCTTACCTGGCATGATCAGCGAAAAGTCTTCGTAAACATCTCCGAGATAATAAATGTCAAAAAAGTAAACACCGTTTTCTACTCGTTCATTATGAGCATAAATTCTAGCATCTACATCTCCGAAATCATATACTTCTACTCCTTTAGAGTTCCAGTCAAGAATTACAGATCGGCTAATATTACTGATCAAACCTGATTTCAAAAACAGCTTTCCACCTTCTCTAATCCTTTGAGTAAATTGAGCAAAAGCATCGATTAATTCTTCATTTGTATTATAGATGTCCAGATGATCAGAATCCATAGACATTATGGCCCCGAAGTCTACATCCAAGCGTAAAAATGACCTGTCAAACTCATCCGCTTCCGTCACTAGAATATCTCCATCACCGTAGATAAAATTACCATCGTAATCTACCATAATGCCCCCGACCAATGCACTGGCACCTGTATTGCATACTGTCAAAATATGCGATAACATAGAACTCGTAGAAGTCTTGCCGTGCGTACCAGCAATAGCCATTGTTTTCTTGGCAGTACTTATCAGGCCCAGTGCCTGAGCTCTTTTTATCACGGGAACTCCACTATTCATACACCATTCTAACTCTGCATGATTCTCTGCAATAGCTGGTGTATAAATCACAAGATCTATATCAGCAGGAATCTGACCTACATCCACTTTATAATGAATAGTCATCCCTTCAGCTTCTAACTTTTTAGTAAGCTTGTTACGATCCCTGTCGTAACCAAATATTTTTTTCCCTAGATGGTTATAATATCTAGCCAAAGCACTCATACCGATGCCCCCTATTCCTATAAAATAAACCGACTCTATCTCCTCTATACTTTTCATTTACACAGTTTAATTATTTCATCTACTATATGATCAGCTGCATCTGGTTTTCTAAATTTCAGGATATTGTCTTGAAGTTTTTTCAAACACTTTTCATCTTGAAAAATATGCAATGCCGTCTTTATCATCTTCTCTTCCGCATCTTTATCTTTTACTAAAAGTGCGGCTTCCTTATCTACTAATGATGTCGCATTTTTAGTTTGGTGATCCTCCGCTACATTTGGCGATGGAATCAATATGGTCGCTTGTCCTACCAGAGCTAGTTCTGAAATAGATAAAGCTCCTGCTCGTGAAACCGCAACATCTGCGGCTTTATACGCAATGTCCATCCGATCGATAAATTCGACAAATTTGACATTAGGCAACAGTGCAGTTTCACAGTTTATGTACTGATCCACATAAAGTTTACCAGCCTGCCATATCCACTGGACATCAGGCATCTCTCGTATTCTTTCTACCCCTTTTTTCATTGCATTATTCAATGTTCTAGCTCCTAAGCTTCCGCCAAATACGAGAATCGTTTTCTTATCTGATTCAAGATCAAAATGACCTCTCGCCTCATCAACACTCACCACTACATTATCCATGTTACTTCTAACCGGATTACCCGTTAATTGAATTTTATCATGTGGAAAAAATTTTTCCATTCCTGGATAAGCCACACAAATGCGATCTACTCTACTGGCCAATAACTTATTGGTCATACCCGGATATGAGTTCTGTTCCTGAAGAAGCGTTTTTACTCCCCTTCTTTTAGATCTAGCACTCGTCGCAACTCGCATCATCGGTCCGCTCGCATACCCTCCTACACCTACGACCAAATCTGGCTTGAATTTTTGCATTAAGCCTCGGGCCCTCCATAGACTCAATAGAAGTCTAAACGGGAAAGCTAAATTCTTCAATGTCAATTTTCTCTGCAAGCCCCTTATCGGTAAGCCTACAATTGTATATCCCGCTTTCGGGATTTTTTCCATTTCCATTTTTCCCTCTGCACCTACAAAAAGTATATCGGCATCAGGAAATTTTTCTTTTATCTTATCTGCAATCGCTATTGCAGGAAATATATGTCCTCCGCTACCTCCTCCACTAATTATTGCTTTCATCATCCTCAATTTCTTGCAATTCGATTAAATGCATTTTAGGCTCATCTACAAACTTGCTCACACTTAGA
>CALDEN010000062.1 GCA_937942405.1 uncultured Saprospiraceae bacterium | reverse complement strand
CTAGAACATTATGACGGAAGCATTGCCGTTTATAATAATAGCGTTGATTTTAATCTCTCATTAGGAAATACCCTAAAGCCGATATGGGATACCGTAAGTGAAGCTTATATTCAGAATACAGAGGGTTTTGAACCTTCCGATTTTGAAGCTGAATTTTCGCACCCAGATACTTTAAAAAACTATTCTACCGCTGCATCGAGCATACAGATGTTAGAAAATGGGAATGTGCTGATGCATGCAGGAAGACAGGGTAGAGCATTTGAATTGTTGCCTACTGGAGAGCCCGTTTGGGAATACCTAGTGCCACTTCGATTTGGAGAGCCAGTAGTGCAGGGACAAGAAATATCACTAAGTCATAATTTTACATTTCAATTAAAACGATATCCTCCTGACTTTTCAGGTTTTGATGATAAAGACCTTATCCCCAAAGGATACTTAGAATTAAATCCCAATGAAGATTTTTGCACCCTTTATACCAGCGTCGAAAATCTCATTCCCGATTCGTTTTCCTTTTATCCCAATCCAGCAAGTACTTCGATAACTATAAATAGTGCAGAAAATGGAGTGCTAGAGCTCTTTGATATGTACGGCAGGAAAGTACAAGCCTACAATATTTATAGAGGACAGAATTTTGTTGAATTACAACAATTGCAAAGTGGGTTATACACCATTAAGTTAAACGGACAAGTAGAGCAACTCGTAATTCGTAATTAGTCTCTTAGGATGACAAGTTTTTTGGTTCGGATAATCCCATCATCACAACTAAGGCTTAGTAAATAATATCCAGGACTTAGGTCTTTCAGGTAAATCTCAAAGTCAGTTTGACCAGTAGAGAAGTGCTCTTCTTTGGCAATGCTCCCATGCTGGGTAACGATCTTAAAAGCATTGATCGCAATATCTGCACTGATCGAAATCTTCAAATTTGCAGGAATCGGATAAGCAATTATATCTAATGATTCTGGAAGATCAAGAGCAAAGAGCGAAGTGTCTACATCCATCGTATCAATCATCATCGTATCCATGTTCATGGTATCTACCATAGAAATAAATGTCCCAGTTGTATCTTCTAAAAAATGTAATCGCTGGTTGATTCCTAGATCGTAGATGCGTTGTGTACTGCTCCGCGAAGGCCAGTTGATAAGTATACTATCTACATGTGCGATGGTATCCAGACCAAAATGCAAGACTTTGCTGCTGTGAGAGCAGTGACTATCTCCACCACTTATTTCTTTTCTTGTTGTGAGGCCTTGGGCATAGAGTGAGATGGCAGCACCTATCGCATCTCGATTAGCCAATATTCCTTCAAGTGTAAATTGAATCCAGTTTTTATCTGAGGTATTTTCATTTTTATATACTTTGGATTCCCATCCTTCAGATAGCTGAGGGACATTTAAAACCGCTGTTATGATATCTTCATCGCCGTCGTTGTCGATATCTCCTTTGGCAGATCCTCTGCTAGTATACCGATTACTTATGCCGGAAATGGTATCGACTAAAAGATCAAATTGAGTATCCCCATTATTACTGAAAAGTACATCCTTGTTATTTATCGAGGTTTCTAAGAACGCCGGTCCAGGCACATAACCGTTGGCTACATATAAATCCAGATCTGAGTCGTTATCATAATCTATAAATGATGTTCCCCAGCTCACGGATAGTATACTGTCCTGCAGAACCCACTGATCTTGGACTCCAGCTGTGGCTGCTATTTCGTCAAATTGATCTAAATTCTGCTGGAGTAAAATATTGCTCCCATTGTTGGTGATGTAATAATCCATGTCTAGATCGTTATTAAGATCTCCTGCAGCTATTCCCATGCCGTAGATGGCTTGATCCGCATTCCATTGAGCCGATACTTCTGTAAATAATAGGCTGTCGTTTCTGTAAAGTGCATTGGGCAATACAAACTCACCAAAATCATTGGCCAGTAATAGATCCGAGTCACCGTCATTGTCGTAGTCCGTGGCGATGACAGCTAGGGCACAACCGTAATCATTCAGGCCCAGTTCTTCACTGACATCATCGAAAAAAAATGTGCCATCACGATTGCGATACATCTTATTTTCAAAACATGTGTGATCAAAACCAATAATGACTCCCATATCATCATATAGAAAACCGATGTCCTCTACATAGTTTATCGTATAGATATCCAGAAACCCATCTTGATCATAATCGATAAAGGTCGCTCCCATAGTCATGGATTTGTCCTCATCCTCTTGTTGCAGCCAGGCCTCAGTAAAAGTTTCATTTCCATTATTTAGATAAAGTAAACTTCTCGAAAACGACTCTTGGAGATTACCAGTTGTCGCTATAAATAGATCTGTCCATCCATCGTTGTTTATGTCTCCACTGATCACCCCATTGGTATAAAATGATCCAGTAAGATCTATATTGGCTGTAGCCGAAATATTGTCAAATGTTCCATCTCCATTATTGCGATATAACTGATCCTGATCTCTACCTGAGGTGAAGTATAGATCTTCGTAACCATCGTTGTTGAAATCTAAAAATGCCACCCCTCCACCGAGAAAATTTGTGTGACGTACAAAATGGTCAATGCCTGAAGAATCGGTAAAATCAGAAAAAAGAGTAGGGTTGAGGATTGGCGGGTAGAGTAGAGTTACATCGTGATCGACTACGATTTCTCCATTTGTTTGTCCTTCTGTAATCAGTATTTTCTGATTAGCCATAACATCAGTGAGGATATCCACATGCCCAGTCGGCCACTCGACTTTGATAGAATCTACCAGCTCATCATCTCCCAGACCTATATGTAATGTGTTGGAATTTTGGCCCAAAAAACTCACAGCACATTCCTTATACACGAGTTGCTTTTTAGTACCATGATAAATGGTCACCGTACTGCCTATTCCTTCATGATTACTATATAATCCTTTTAAATCTACTTTTAGCCAGTTTCTACTTTGACTACTTCTGTTTTGCCAGATTTGAGCAGGATCATTAAACGTGTTTAAAACGGCAATGTCCAGGAGCCCATCATTATTAAAATCTCCGGTCGCATTAGAGAAGCTTCTCAGCGTATCTCCTGTAAAGGCATTAAGGATATTAAAGTCCCCATCCTCATTAATTAATAAACTGCTCAGTGTTTGACCCTCATTTTGAATAGTCGGGACACTTACGTAAAGATCTGCATCAGCATCGTTATCAAAATCTGCAAAGTTGCATCCCCAGCTTAAAGTTTTAAATTGGCAACCACGAGCTTCTGACTCTTCAGTATAAAAGTATTTATTGCTTAAGGTGTCTAGGTGCTTTATCAGAAGTAAATTACCATCTTCTATATTAGTTACGTACATATCGAGTAGGCCGTCGGCATTAATATCTGCCTGACATATGCCCATTCCATCTATGACATATTCGGCATTGGCTGTAGCCGAAATATTTATAAAACTAGAATCTCGATTATTACGAAATAACTGGGTACTATGAGCTCGATCATGAGTATAGAATAAATCAGGCCATTTATCCAGATCAAAGTCCAAAGCAGAGATGCAGAAGGGTAGTTTGTTTAAATCTTCGGCATTAAAGTGAGCAGTAATATCTAAAAATGTTTTATCGCCATTGTTTAAAAACAGTTTTATTCCATTTTCAGGTTTATTTAAT
>CALDEN010000061.1 GCA_937942405.1 uncultured Saprospiraceae bacterium | reverse complement strand
GTTGTACATATCATGGCCGTAAGTACTGAATCTTGAGCCATAATGTTTTGAGCTATAAATTCATTTCCGATCCACTCGAGATCATAATCTATTCCTTCTATAGTTACAAACCAAGAATACCATAGGCAAGATCCAGATTCTATATTTAGATCTACTACTATGTTAAATGTATTATTGAGACAGGCAGTGGTAGTAGCTGTAAAATCTAAGACCTCACATGAGCAACATTCGGCCTGTACATCTACAGTAGCTATACAGCTAGCGTCATCAGCATCGTAAACGCTTAAAACGATATCTTGGTTACACTCGCTAGTAGTGTAAAATATATAATCATCTCCAAGATTATAATATTCACTCCCTGTTCCATCAGATACGGTAAATCCGTTGGTTCCAAATCCAGTTGCCATAAAGTCAAATGTAATCCCGACGATCTCGCCGAGGCATGAACTTGTATCTACTTCTGCAGTGAAGGATTGGATAACACAGGGTTCATTATAACAGGGGTTATCTAATAGGTAAGAATAACATTCATTTAATGGACTTTCGTTACACAACATAACTGTAAGGACTGGACTTACTGCTTGTATATCTATTGCCTCAAAATATCCGGCACTGGAATTATAGTCTAAGTCATAATCTATTCCTTCTATGGTTACATACCAATCATAGTTTACACAAGTTCCTAGATAAGCATCAAGGTCTATTTGTATATCAAATAATCCTTCTGAGCAAATTGTAGCTTCTAAAACTGGGTCTGTAATTTCACAATCGCAGCATGCTGGCCCTATGTTTACTTGTGACATACAGTTGGGATCATCGAAATCTTTTATAATCAAGACGACATCATCTGAGCAGTATGATATTTCATATAGTTCATAAAAATCTCCAATATTGAAAAATTGTGGTGATAGTCCTGCAGTCTCTACTGTAAACCCATTCGTTCCGAAATCTGTAGCGATAAAATCAAATTCGATCAATATGATCTCGCCGTCGCAAGAATTAGGGACATAATTTGCGGTAAACGAACTAATAGAGCATGGCAAAGAAGTAGTAGACGAAAATAGTTGAGAGTAGGGGGAAATCAAAAAAAGGGTGTAGAGGATGGAGTAGAAGTTTTTCATTTTTGTTGTTTTGGAGTTGGCAAAGACGATTATCGCTTTGAATCAAAAATCCTGCAGAATCTTTGGCGATAATTCATGTATCTGTATTCGTATTATTAGAGATTCTAATAAACTAGTGTTAAAGTATAGAGGCTTTAAGTATGTGAAATGCTGCCTGTAAGAAGGGAGACGAAAAAATCCTGATGATATAGCCAGACTTTTAGAATTACCGGATAATTAATTTTCAATAAACTGAAAGAGATAGCCCAAAGGTTTATGAATAATTCAGTGATGGGGCATTGCTTTACAAAAAATACTAGGCAGATGTCCGATTTTGATAATCAATGGTCTTATTATTGCCATTAAACCATTGTAGAGATTAGAAGTCTAAATCATATCTTCATTCCATTAATTATTATGAAACTAGCTTTTACGATATATGCAATCTTTCATTTCTTAATGCTGCCACACGATATAAAACTTGCCAGCTTTAAAATATACGCTCAAGATGAGGCATTATATCTTTCTCTAAACATAGAGGCAGAAGATGTTTTGACTGAATTTGGGCTTTCTGCTATTCCGTCAGATGTATCGATTTTTGAAGAGTATTTAAATAGTAAAAATTCGTTCATTATAGATAATCAAGAGTTTTGTTTAACGGTAGAGACTGTTGAGCAGAACGTGGATCATTTAATCATTACATCTTCTTTTGATGATGCCCCTATTGCACCACAAAACATCAAAATGGAGAACCATAGTTTTCTTTCCATCAAAGGACATCACAATATCATCAAAATTCGTACTGAAGGTCACGAGAGGGATTTTCTTATGAATAAAGACAGAACTACTTTAACCATAAGTCTTTAAAAACTTCCAACCAATGAAAATATCTTCCTTTACGTTAGTGCTATTTCTTTTATTTATCAGCATGGTTTCAGTGGCTCAGCCCAATGTCCTTTTAGTCATAGCAGATGACATGGGACTAGATGCGATCGATGACTATATTGTAAATCCTGCTAGTTCGCCTAGTACACCGACTTTAGATAGTCTTAGAAATGAAGGATTGACATTTTTAAATACTTGGGCAACTCCTCAGTGTACACCTACTCGGGCTGCATTAATGAGTGGTAAGTATGGATTTAAGACTGGGGTGATGACTCCGCCGGGTAATCTAGATCTTATACACGAGTCTGTATTTAATTACATCAATGCCAATAGTGCCACAGAATACGCTCAAGCGACAATAGGTAAATGGCATATTTCTGCACCCGTAAATTATAATCATCCGTACGAGCACGGGGTAGATCATTATGAAGGAGTTATAGATGGAACGATCGACGACTACTATAGTTGGGACAAAGTAGAGAACGGAAATCTCATCCAAGTAAACGAATATGTTACTTCACACTTTACAGATAATGCGATAGACTGGATAGATCAGCAGACAGATCCTTGGTTTTTATGGCTGGCACATATAGCCCCTCACAGTCCTTTTCATGTTCCTCCTGCAGGAATGTATACAGTCAATAATCCAACAAATGACCGACAAAAATATATAGTGGCCATAGAGGCGATGGATAAAGAAATAGGTCGATTGATTGCGAGTTTAGATGCAACGACTAAAGAAAATACGGTCATCATGTTTATCGGTGATAATGGTACACCTAATCCAGTGCTACGAGGATATCCTGATAATCATGGTAAATCGACTATGTATGAAGGAGGCCTCAGAGTACCTATGATCATCAGTGGTAATGGAGTAACGCGAAAAGGAGAGGAGGAAGACGGTCTTGCACAGACGACGGATTTACATGCTACGATAATAGAAATAATATCTAATTCTTTACCTGGAGGTTTAAACAATAGTTACAGTTTAAAAAATGCTTTAACGACTCCTGATGCGATCGAGAGACCATACATCTATTCCGATTATCAAGATGCAGGTGTGTTGTATTGGGCCATAAAAAATAATGAGTATAAACTGATAGAAGATGAGTTAGGTAATCAGGAGTTTTATGACTTACAAAGTAATTTAGACGAAGATGAAAACCTGATCGAGTGTTTAACGAATGAGCAGGCCTTTATTCTTTCGCAGTTTGAGTATGAAGTGGAAATGATACGTAATGATTGGTCTTGTCGTGATCTTATACAGAATGGGACTGAGACATACATCGACGAGTGTTCTTATACCTGTTCAGAAGTTGATGAATTGGGGTTTACAAATATTGGATGCTGTGATGTTCCAGCCGAACCTAGCGTATATTATGAGTACTGTGTAGGGGATTTTCGTAATATTTATTCCAACGATTTTCCTAGTCATGAATACTGTTATAATACCAACAATATACCTGTAGAGGTTTATCGTCATTTGACAATGGACAAGTTTCCAGCATATAGTGGTGATACGACTTTAGTAACACATGATAATGGTCGACCTGCTAGACACATCGGGATTGCACTTAATGGAGTTATGTTTTCTCCAGCTCCAGCACTACCTTTTGTTTTCTTAAATTCTAGTACAGGTGAGTACAACTGGGATTGGGTTTTTGAACCTACAAATAATCAAGGAAATGGAATGTCTTTGGTAAAACTCGATTGTGCATCTGCACATACCAGTGGTCAAGGTTATCATTACCATGGTGAGATGTTTGAATATTTAGAGACCGAGCAACCAGGAATAACTACTGCGAGCATAGTTACTAGTGAGCATCAGGTAGGATGGGCGGCTGATGGATATCCCATTTTATATAAATTTGGCCCGGATGCATCAGGGGTGATTAAAAAACTACAACCAAGTTATACGCTTAAATCTGGTCTCAGACCAGGTGATGGTATAACGGCTCCTTGTGGTCCGTATACCGGAAAATATACCAATGACTATCGCTACGAACAAGGGCTAGGAGATCTAGATGCTTGCAATGGAATGAATGCCAGTGTAACATTAGAGACGGCTGATGGTACGCAGACTTTTGATTATTACTATGTGGTTACTTCTACATTTCCGCAATTGCCGAGATGCTTAGTCGGCAATGTAAGTAGCGATTTCGATAATAGCCATGAGGAGCTGGTGGGAGATGATTTAGATAATGATGGATTTATACTCGACTGGGACTGTGATGACTTAAATGCCGATATAAACCCACTAGCCATAGATATTCCTAATAATGGAATAGATGAGGATTGTGATGGCATGGATGCAATGAGTGGAACCTTGCCTGTAGAATTTATTTCTTTGGAGGGAGTGTTTAATGGAAGTGCTGTAGATTTAGTTTGGAAAGTAGGGGTGGAAATAAATCTTTCGCATTATGATGTGCTTAGGCAAAATGATATGATGCAGATGGAAAACATAGGTGTTGTAAATGCGGCAGGTCTTTCAGAATATTCCTTTAGTGATTTAAGTCCATCTGTCGGCAATAACTATTATAGTATACGTGCCGTTTCCTTAGATGGAATGTTTTCTTACTCAGATACTATAGTGGTTGCTTTATCTTCAAATAGTAATCTAGAGGGTATTCCTATAAATTTATACCCCAATCCTACGGATGGTTCTATAACCGTAACTCAAGGTCGAATCACGGCAATATTTAATCCAAAAGGTCAGTTGATCTCCAACAGTAGCGATACTAATCAATTAAATGCTGGAATCTATTTTGCCAAAATTGAATTTGAAGGGCGAGTGTATTTTAAACGATTTTTGAAGTT
>CALDEN010000060.1 GCA_937942405.1 uncultured Saprospiraceae bacterium | reverse complement strand
ATGATCAGGAGCATTCTGGAATTCCATGTGAATTTAATGAAAATGGCACCCCAGTTAATGATTTTTCTGAATCTGATGCAACATGGTTTAGATGGACTTGTGAGACATCAGGAAATTTGACCTTTGTGTTAGATCCATTAGTGCCTCGAGATGATATTGATTGGGCGTTGTATGAACTACCAAATGGAATAGATGATTGTACAGGCAAAGTTCATTTAAGATGTGCCTTTAATAGTCCAGATAACAGAGGAAGTGATAATGAGGACTGTAGTGATCTCACTGGAATGAATTCTACATCTTCAGATTTATCAGAGGACTATGGTTGTGAGTCCAACGAAGATGGTTTTGTGGATGACATTATCATGGAAGCGGGTAAATCATATGCATTAGGTATAAATAATTTCACCCCGAGTGGTATCGGTTTTGAAGTCTCATTCGGAGGTACAGGAACCTTCCAAGGACCTGAGCCACTATTTGCCATAGATCCTTTAGAAGGACTGCGATGTGACACTTTTTTTACGGTGACTAACATGAGCACATTTGCTAACGGAGATATCGTAAGCTGGGAATGGAATTTTGGAGAGCGAGCTTTGCCACCTACGGGAACAGGTTCTGGTCCGTTTCAGGTATACTATGAGAGTTTTGGAGATAAGTTTATCAGTTTGACAGTGGAGTCAGACCGGGGATGTATCGTTACAGAAATATTGCCATTATTTGCAGAGCCATGTTGTGATGATCTGACAGATATAGAAATAGATATCATCGATGTACAAGATTTATTATGTGCTACCATACCGGATGGTTCTATAGAAGTGGAAGGGGCAAATGGTAGCCCCGAATATGAGTATGCCATAGATGGAGGGAATTTTAATCAAAATAACTTTTTTGGAAATCTGGATGCAGGAAGCTATCAGATAAATATTCAAGATATAAAAGGATGTACGGACTCGATAGAGGTAAACATTACATCACCGCCACCTCTTATGGTAAATGCTGGGCCCGACGTAACAGTGGACTTATGTTCAGAAACCCCACTGAGCGGATCATATACACCAGAAGGCCTTAATGACATGATCAGCTGGTCTGCGGTAGATACGATGGATAATGGCTCGATATCTTGTATCGATTGTTTAGATCCGATCGTAGTGGCACCAGGACAGACCACGTATATATTAACAGTAGAAGATGAGGTAGGGTGTAGTGCGAGTGATGATATGACCGTCTTTGTAGTAGAAGATTATCCGATATATGGGCCCAATATATTTACGCCCAATGGAGATGGCATCCATGATCTATATACCATATATGGTGGTCCAGAGGCCGTGATCATCCAGGAGTTTTATATCTATGATCGATGGGGTAACTTGGTTTTTTCTCGAGAAGATATGCCATTGAACGATCCTACTGTAGGATGGGATGGTAGACTTAATCGTAAAGACCTCGGTAGTCAGGTGTTTTCTTGGTTGGCAAAAATCGAATTCTGCGACAGCACCGGACCTACGGATACTAAGAATTATTCAGGTCACATTACATTAATCAGAGGTTAATGTATCGACCATTAATTGCATGTATTTTTTTATTAACGGCTTGTAGTAATAATCTAGAAGAAGTAGATGCGTTACTTCAAAAAGAAGAGATTAGGTCTGAAACGGCTAAGAACATCGAGCTGATCTACTCTGACTCAGCACAAGTCAAGTTAAAAATCCAAGCACCATTGCTTAAAAGAATGCCAGACGGCAATCAATCCATTGAGGAGTTTCAAGAAGGACTGAAAGCAGACTTTTATGGTCCAGATAAAAACATTACAGCTTGGTTAGAATCTAAGTATGCAATACGTCGCGAAAAAGAAAACGAAATTACCGTTAGAGATTCTGTAGTATTGTGGAATAAGAGAAAAGAAAAGCTCGAAACATCAGAACTCATCTGGAACGAAAAAGAAGAGATACTAAGAACCAATAAATTTGTTCGGATCACACAGCCTACCAAAGGAGACACGAGTTATGGCTGGGGTTTCCAATCCAATGCAGATTTTACTAGATTTGAAATAAAGAATAAGTTTTCCTCTAAAATGAGTGCCACAGAGATATCTAAGGCTTTAGGGAAAACCGAAAACAAATAAAACCCGACATAGATGACATTGCTCTTGGGCATCCTATTATTCCTTTTATTATCGGCATTTTTTTCTGCTTCAGAGATTGCCTATGTCTCGTCTAATAAACTAGGTATAGAGGTATTAAAGGAAAAAGGAACTCGTAGAGCGAGGCTGATATCTAAGTTTTACGAAAGGCCTAAGAAGTTTCTCGGCACATCTTTAGTGGGAAACAATATAGCTCTTGTCGTATTTACCTTTTTAATGACTAAGGCATTACAACCATTATTCGGAGATGCTAATCCGGATTCCTTAAGTGTCCTTCTTATAAATACGCTCATCATTACGATGGTTGTGCTGATATTCGGAGAGTTTTTGCCCAAGACATTTTCTAGGATATATTCCATCGGTTTTTTGCATAATGCCGCATACCCTTTAAGTTTATTCCAGTGGTTACTGACCTTTCCCACATGGATTATGACCCTATTATCTGGATTTATAATTAAGTATATATTTAAAGGCCCGATCGATAAAGCAGACCCTAATCTGAGTATGATAGATCTGCAGCACTATCTAGATGAGATATCTGATGACGATGAAAACATCGATAAAGAAATCCTGACCAATGCCATGAATCTCGGTCAGTTAAAAGTAAGAGACTGTATGATACCACGTACAGATATATCTTATGTCGATATAAATGCAACGATTCCTGAACTCATAGAAGAGTTTAAAGCCAGCAATCACTCACGGGTAATCGTAGTAGATGACGGTGTGGAAAATGTGATCGGCTATGTCCATCATCAGCAACTCATATCTAACCCCAAGACCATTAAAAAAATGGTCCTTATGCTACCTTATGTTCCTGAAGCCATGAACATACAGATGCTGCTCAATAAATTTATAGCCAATAAAACCAATATGGCTTGCGTCGTAGATGAGTTTGGCGGAACAGCAGGACTTATAACATTAGAAGATATCTTAGAAGAGATCTTTGGAGAGATAGAAGACGAGCACGATGTCGAGGAGTTTGAGGACACTCAACTCTCCGAAAACGAATTTAGATTTAATGGACGAGTAGAGCTAGATGCCATAAATGAAAAATATGAAAATCTAAATATTCCAGAAGGAGAGTATCACACTTTATCAGGATATGTTGTGATGACTTCTGGTACGATTCCAGAACAGGGAAGTGAGATCATACTAGATGGCATGAAATTCATTTTTGAAAAAGTTAGTGAAAAGAAAATTGAACAAATCAAGTTAATTAAATTGCCTTCCGATTATGAAGAGCTTTTTTAAAATAGCATGCATACTGATTTTCTGCATTGCATGTAATTCTGAGTCTCATGGTAGTAAAGAAGAAGTAAAGGGCTTTCATGAAAATGGAAAACTATCTTATCAATACTATACCGTTGAGGGTAAAAGGGACGGATTGTACAAAGAATATTATCCTACAGGAGATGTACAGATAGAACGTCTTTATAACTTAGATACGATCGTATCCGAAAAAATAAACGACATAAACGGTAAGATTTTAGTTAACTATGTAATCCGAGATGGGCGATATTATGGTTTACTGGGCTCTAGTTCCTGTATGTCCGTCTTGAATGAAAATAAGCTGCCTGTCCAAAATTGATTTATACATTGAGATACCTACTTCTACTTATCGGTTTGTTTTTATTTGGCTGTAGCCCAAAGAAAACCGCTGATAAGATTCCGTTCTTTACAAGTCCAGATTTTACACCTCAATGGATATCTGTAGATGATGCTGAATATAAGAATATTCATCAGATTGCAGATTTCACCTTTACTGATCAGAATGGAAATTCCATCTCTAATCAAACCTTTAAAGGGAAAATTTATATTGCTAATTTTTTCTTCACAGTTTGTCCTGGAATCTGTCCATTAATGACAGAAAATATGATAAAGCTCCAGCAAAAATATATCGACGAACCCAATGTTCTATTACTCTCCCATACGGTTACTCCATGGATAGATACCGTAGAGCAGTTAAAAAAGTATGCCATCGAAAATGAAGTGATGGATGATAAATATCATCTAGTAACTGGAAGTCAGGATGAGATCTATAATCTAGCTCGAAAATCATATTTTGTAGAAAAAGAAATAGGGATGGAAATTAATTCCGACGAATTTTTACATTCAGAAAATTTCATTTTAGTAGATCTTTTAGGAAGACTTAGAGGGATTTATAATGGAACCAGCACAAAAGACCTCCTCAGACTAAAGGAAGACATAGATATTTTGTTAGAACATATATAAATAAGTTAAATACGTTGTTAACATATATAAATATTATATATATATTTGCCGTTAATAACTTCCCACACCTTAATGTTTATTATAAGTAACCGAGAATAGTAGAACCTAAGTGACTCGTCTTTTTGATCAGTCATCACTACAATTTGGTAACTTATGCATTCTACACATTGTTTAAAAACAGGTGCGGTAATTTCTGTATTAAAAGCGGCGATTACTTCTTTACTCTTAGTGTTTGTATTAAACCTCGGGCTCTCTCACGGGACCCAGACCTCCTACTGCATTACTGATCAAGGTAAGATCAGGGTGTGGATAGAGCATTGGCATGGAAATATTTCTCCTGGTAATGTTGTAAATGCATTAGTATCTATAGATGTTACGGATACATCTACGGGTATAACAACGAACTATCAACAAATTCCAGATGGAGTAGTATGGGACACGACCATAGGTAACTTGCCAGATTGTAAAGGACCGATGACAATATTATCTACCTGTCCAGGTCGTGCAAATGTATATAACGATTGGGTATATTGGGAGTTTGTACCTCC
>CALDEN010000059.1 GCA_937942405.1 uncultured Saprospiraceae bacterium | reverse complement strand
AAAAGAAAGGCTATGTATAGATATCTACTTTTGATTTTGGCTTTAAGCCTATACTCCTGTGAGGACGACCCATGTCAGACCTGTACCGTGATTATAGAAGATAATTTTGAGGCAGCAGATAGAGAATGTCTCGGACTACCTTCAGATTATCCATATGGGTATCGGGTATTTACGGAATGGACAGATGTGTATTGCGATTATGAGATCGACGAACTATATCTCAGAGAAGGGGAAGTGTTCGAGCCTTTCTGTCCGGGAGTGGTGGCTTCTACGATTACGTGGGTGATCTGTGAGTGATCTCTTTAGCATCTAGTTCAGATTTTATACTGAGGTCTTTGTTTACTCAGGAACAGTTAAGGTTCTTGTATCTGAGTGGTGCTATGAATATACGAGTTCAGTGAAGCGTAGAGACGCCTCTAAGGGCAAAAACCGATCTAGCCACTTAATCTGTAATCGATATGAGTGTTAAGTTGATGATTCGTTCTGTGATTGTGTCATATTTTATGGAATAGATAATGGATATAAAAATCATGATTGGCGGGAGTTATTTCTGTTGGAAATCTTTTATTTCTATACCTTTATTTGCATTATACGATAACATCTAATCATTATAAATCCCATTAATTGCGATGAGGGCGATCTCACTCATTCTTCTGTTTTTACTGTTCGATCTAGGTCTGAATGCTCAGGAAAGAGCTGATGATTCTATTCTTGAAGTATATAATGAGCTCATAGAAAATCTCCAATCTGGTTTACAGTATCTAGAGCATACTCAACGTAAAGAAACCATAGAGGGCTGCTCATACAAGGGAGAGTGGCAATCACAGATGTGTATGCAGAAGAGTTTTTTCTTGTTGGGAGGGAAGAAGGATGTCGATGATTCTAACTGTTTTGCAGTAGCGTCCATACATAATGCATTGGCGAGTATATATCTCATATATCCAGAATATGAGACCATTCCTAAAATGCTCGATTTGTCATTTAAAAAGATCATGACTTACCGGAATGGGAATAGGTTTAATTTTTGGAATTTACTGCCACCTAATAGAAGCTTAAGCGATGACGATGTAGTGGGTGAGCAGCCATTAGTGAGGCGTCCGACAAATTTTAAGCTAAAAACAAAATATATTAACAATGCTGCCAATGTGGTAGAAGATGCAGATGATACCAGCTTGGCATATGCTGCGATAGCATTGCGTAAAAAGTATAAGAGTGAGCTCACAGATTCGTTTTCGCTTACCGTAAAATCGATCGAACCGATTTTCGGTCAATACAGAGATAAGGACAGGAACAATCGACATTGGTTTAATTTCATGTTCGGCAATGATCATGATACAGAGGCTTATCTCACTTGGCTAGCCGATGAATATCAATTTAAGCGATGGAATTTTTTTAAAGCCTTCTGTCACAATGCTTCTGCTTATTTACCCTTTAGTCAGTGTTATCCCCATCCTTATGTTCCGTATCTACCATATGGAAGTAATGACTTAGATGGGGTCGTTAATGCCAATGTGCTTACAGCTCTGTCCTATTATGATGAGCTGGATTCTGAGGGAGCGGAAGCTGCCATTCGATTTATCGAAAAGAAGAGTAAAAGAGCTAAGTATGATCGCGTCGGAATATATTATCCCAACAGATATCACTTCCCTTATGCCGTTTCTAAAGCATATGCTAGCGGAGTCCGTGACCTTCAGCTCAGTACGGAATATATTCATACCTATCTACTTAAAAAGCAAAATAGAGATGGAAGCTGGAGTGCTAAGCGGAGAGTAAATAAAAAAGATAAATTGCAATCCACGGCGTATGCATTGAATGCACTACTTTATATTGGAAAATTGGACGACGAGAATACTCGCAAGTCCATCAATGCTGCAATGGGGTATATAATGAAACATGCCATTACGGATGACCATGGAGTCCACTGGGAGGGAGGAGTGTTCTTTTCTGGAGGTACAGTGGTGCGTAATTTTTTAGTTTGGAAATCTGATGCTTATACAACATCTATTATATTAACGGCTTTTGCCAATTATCGGAAGCATCTCGAAGAGAAATACGATATTGTTCCCTTAAAAACAGATAGAATTTGAGGTTTTTATTAAGTGTTTATATCCTAGTGTTTTTTACCAACATGGCTTGTGGCCAACAGGTAGAAATGATTCAGCAGAGTGCAGTGACCGACAGTAGTTTTTATCACATCTGTAAGATAAATAGCAATGAATTCTGGATCGGTGGAGAATATGGGATACTCAAGAAAATAGATTCGCTAGGTAATATACGCTCTATTGATTTTCCCAATAAAGGTTTGCACATTCTCAAAATAGAAAAGCTAAGAGATTATGTATTTCTTGCAACGTCTGATGCGGTTGTGTATCGCTATGATTTAAAAAAGAAGATCTTCATCAAAAAAGAATTTCCCGCTCTTAAGAATAAGTGTTTTTATGATTTAATAGGCTTAAAAGATGGGAGACTAGTTGTATGTGGCGGTGCTACAGCATTAGGTAGAGGTGAGAAAAAAATCCCTAGAGGATTTATTGCCACTATCGACATAGATCTGCAAGAGGTAAAGGTCGTCTGGGAAAACAATTTGAGATTTGTGTGGACCTTATTTGAGACAGAAAATCAAGAAGTATTAGCGGCAAGCTTTAACGGTCTGAATACAAAAATTCTGGAATCTACCGATCTGGAAAAATGGAATAATAAAACTACAGTGAAAGGTATGGTCCATGAACTCGCAAGCATCGATAATGAGATATGGCATTGTGGCTCTAAGAGTTTTTGTATCAACAAGCATGGAATAGTAGGTCCTGCAGCCAAGGGATATGGTCGTACGGTAATTCAGGATACAGGTTGCTTATGGAGTTTAGATGAGCTCGGACAAAAAATCATTTCTGTGACCCAGAAAGGGGAATTGTTATTCATAGATAAAAAGACGCTAGAAGTCGAACCATTGGAAATAATGCAAGGCAGGACCTTGTACGATGTTGAAAAAATATCCGAATCCAAAATATTAATAGTAGGGAAAGGTAAAACAGTGTTTATTGCTGATTTTGGAAAACCGAAGAAAGGATTTTTGGAATAAGGCATGAAACCTAGCCAATTGTCTGATAGATAGAGCTTTCCACTTTATAGAATTACAATGGAGTTTTATGAGTGTTAGCATCGACTTCTAGTTCAGATTCTATACTGAGGTCTTTATTTACAGCGATACTGGTATTGAGCTCAAAACCGATAAGCAAGATTACCGCATTTATCTGAAGCCAGATCATGAGTACGATCAGAGCTCCGATGGAACCGTATAGTTCATTGTATTGACCGAAGTTGTCTACAAAATAAGAGAATAGGACAGAGACGAGGATCATAAAGAGAGTGGCAACATATGCACCGGGATTGAATATGCTCATCCTTTTTTTCATCGAAGGGCCGTACTTGTAGATGAGCGATATCATAAAGTAAAATAGGAATCCTACAAATACATATCGGATAATATTAAATACCTGACTCGTGTATTGTCCGATTTCAAAAAACGAAAACACCGAGCCTAGTATCTGCTTACCGAGTACAATCAGTACGACCGATGATATAAGTATGGTCGCTAATAGTATAGTAAGTGCAATCGCTGTAAGCTCAAATTTTATCCAGCTGCGACTCGTAAAGGTAGTGTCATAAGCCTTATCAAATCCCCTCATCAGGGTCTTCATCCCACTAGATCCAAAATATAGAGCAAGAATAAAACCGACGGACAATAGTCCTTGTCTTTTAATGGCCAAGATATTATATACGATTTCAAACAAGTATTTATGTGCCTCTGCGGGCAAAAATTGATTCAACGATTTGTCGATCATCGGCAACAGATCTTGTGTCGATGGAATCAATGGAAGTATGGTAAATAGAAAGATCAGTGACGGAAATAAGGAAAGGAATAAGCTATAAGCGATCGAATTTGCTCGAGTAATGATGTCGTCTTTGATGATTTCTCGGTAAATAAAGGCACAGACATTATATATAGGCACCCCTTTAAAGCCCGGGAAAGATACCCGTTTAGTAAAGAGGATAAGGCTCTTTAACAATGGAAAATCTTCAATACGCTTAAGTAAGCTCATATATTTCTCTGAAAACCGATGACATTTCTATGACAAATGCCATATATTCGATCTAAAATTACAGATAATGAAGATTAACGCTTTACTTTTTTTGGCAATGATGTCTATATTCTTTGTGGCATGTGACGATGATACTGATCCTCCGGTAGATACATGCGAGACTGCTGATCTTACGTACACAAGCGATATCGCTAGTATAATCGACGGATCATGTGCAACGGCAGGTTGTCACGAGATGGGGTCATCGACTACTTTTGAGATGCACGATTATGCAACTACTAAGGTAGCTGTAGATTTTGGAAGGATTCTAGGAGCTATAAATCATGAAACAGGATTTGTGCCTATGCCTTTCCCTGTTGGATCAGATATGATCGCTGAATGCGATATCGATCAATTGACTGCCTGGATAAATGATGGTGCACCAGAATAATCTGGTACTTTGAAAAAAAAAACTTCCTGAAGGCATTACTTGAAAAAGTAGTGCCTTTTTTTTGTAATTATGAAGAACAAAGGGCTAGAAATGATATATCTGGTAGTACAAGGTTTATTGATTTTTAATGTATTAATTCAGTTTATTATTAAAGGGTCCAGTCATGTTAAGCTACTGAAAATGTTGGGTTATGCAAAGAATGACAGTTTTTCATCCATGTTTGTATTGGGGTCTTTTTATAAGTATCCAACTGTGATTTTGCCATTCATTGAAAGAATAGATTGTGATACTGAAGAGACTAAAAAACAATACCAAAAAGTAAAGAAACAATCCAGAATTCTTCTACTTAGTTTAATACTTTCAGTTCTTTATTTCCTATGCTTATGGTTTATTTTTGGGGAGGAAATTTAAAATAAGGCTCTAATGCAGTCGTCAATTCTTTAGGGGCAGAGACTCTTTTGCCAGTAGGCATGTCGATAAAAAACAGTTTGACGAGAGCTTTATGGATCAGTTCTTCTTGCTCATTAAAGATCTCCGCATGTAGAGCGATCATCTTAGAAGGCATTTCTTTCAGTATCGTTTTTATGGTCAGCTCTTCATCATAATAAGCGGGTTTTAGATACTTGGCCTCTACAGATAATACGGGTAGCATGATTTTCATCTCATCTTCCATCTTTACATAGGGTAGGCCCAGCTCTCTCAGCATTTCGACTCTTCCGATCTCATATAATTGTGGATAGTTACCATAGTAGAGATAACCCATTTTGTCGGTCTCTCCATAACGAACTCTTTTTTTGCAAACACTTGTGTACATGTGGTGAAGATAGTGGGATTTGTAGAATCTATTTTAGAAGACTCACCCAATATTTACTTTGTAAATATAACCCTCTCTTAAAGGAGAGGGTCGGGGATATCGAGGTCCCTTGTGCTTGAAGAAATGATGGTAGTAATACATGTTTGAAAACTAAATTTAGGAAGCAGAAACTCCCTTCTCTTTGAAGAGAAGGGCTGGGGATGAGTTGAATCAGTGCTAATAGCTTACGGTTGAAAAACACCAAAATTCTAATTATTTTCATAAATGCATTATGAACAAATACTGGCCTATGCAAGGCAATTGAGGAAAGACCAAACCGAAGCTGAAAAATTTGTTTGGCATAGATTGCGAAATCGGAGGTTTCAAGGAATAAAATTTACGAGGCAATTCATACTCTCCTATAAAGATCATAAGCTGCAATCTCAATATTTTATTGTGGACTTTTACTGTCATGAATATTGTCTTGTAATAGAAATCGATGGTATCTATCATGAATTTCAGTTGGCTGAGGACAAAGAAAGAGATGAAATTTTACGTTCAATGGGATTTACTATAATTCGCTTTTCAAATGAGGATGTCTTGAATAATTGGAAAGAAGTGGCTCTTGCTTTAAAAAGGCATTTTGAGATGTAAAGGACTCACCCAATATCCTCTTTCAGAGAATATTACCCTACCTTAAGGGAGAGGATGTGGGATATCGCGGTTTCATGTGCTCGAAGAAATGATAGTTAGAATTCATGTTTGAAAACTAAAGTTAGGAAACATAAACTCCCTTCTCTTTGAAGAGAAGGGCTGGGGATGAGTTGGACAAGAGTGCTTATAAGTGAGTTTATCATTAAGATAGATAATACTCAAGTGTTTCTTAGAACTCACCCAATATTTTCTTTCAGAGAATATTACCCTACCTTAAGGGAGAGTGTGTGGGATATCGCGGTTTCATGTGCTCAAAGAAATGATAGTTAGAATACATGTTTGAAAACTAAATTTAGGAAGCACAAACTCCCTTCTCTTTGAAGAGAAGGGCTGGGGATGAGTTGTCCAAAATA
>CALDEN010000058.1 GCA_937942405.1 uncultured Saprospiraceae bacterium | reverse complement strand
GATTTTCTGTAATGTAGTTGTTCATCACATATTTAACTCCATTCAGTGTTTTCCACTTTGTACGTTCTGCGTCTAAGTTTACTTGATCTTTATAGCTGATCTTGTAAATATGTTCAGATTTGAGAATAGTCTTTATATCATAGGAGTCAGAGAGGAGACGCTGATCTATCTGTAAAGCTTCCAATGGCTCATGACATTGTATGATTAGTTCATTAGGGATGAAATTCTGAGCGTAGCTGCTATAACTTACGAGTAAAGAAAAAATGAACAAATAACTTTTCATAATGATAATGTTGAAATAAAGTTAATCCAAAAAAGACCATAATGCAGTTAATTGCACATGATCACGAATGCAGTTCTTGTATTAAATCATCAAAATATTTAAATGCAAAAATCATTCTAGATCCATACCACGAAAATAATTCTCCGTCCACAAGCATGATGTCGCACTCGATGACTTCCTGTATTTCTTTTATATGTTTTTCACTAAAAGGGAATGGCTCACTGGATAATAGTAGCACATCAGGGTCCATCGACTTTATTTGAGCGAGGCTGATCGTAGGATATCGCTGTCTATTTTGAAAGATATTCGTAAAGCCAGCCATCTCCATCATAGAGTGGATATATGTGTCACCACCTACGGTCATATATGGGTCTTTCCATATGAGATAACAGGCTTTGAGGTATTTTGATGGCTCTACCGTATAGTCGGTCTTTTTCTGCTCAATAATTGAGATTATTCCTTTGGCCTCTTCTTCTTTGTTTGTGATTATGCCGATCTGATATAGTGCATCTATTGCCGACTCGTAATTCTTTATTTCTGAGACGTAGACATTTAGATTTTTAGATAGAGATTCGATCTGCTCCTTATCATTTTCTTCTTTATTGCATATGATCAGGTCCGGATTTAATTCCTGTATATCTTTGATTTTCAGGGTTTTAGTTCCTCCAATCTTTTGTATCGATTTAGTCTTAGATTTGGGGTGAATGCAGAACTTCGTGACACCCACTAGTACTTCTTCTAATCCGAGGTCGATGAGGTATTCTGTAATTGACGGGACGGTGCAGACTATTTTTTTTGGAAAATTGTCCATTACTATCGTTCTGCCGATCTGATCTTTAAATTCCAATTATTTACGATTTGATTTGATCC
The DNA here is from genome assembly GCA_937942405.1 of uncultured Saprospiraceae bacterium. Lineage (GTDB taxonomy): Bacteria > Bacteroidota > Bacteroidia > Chitinophagales > Saprospiraceae > JAHDHU01. Next base: position 5,524 of record CALDEN010000058.1, on the reverse strand, counting down.
CGGTAAATGCTTTTTCTCCAGCCATTACTTTAGTAGATAGGTAGTTTTCTATAGGCGGTATGGGACAGTTCCAGCCGTCTCCATATGCACAGTACGGGCTATAGGCTGTGTTAAAATCTATCATTACCGTACTCTCTTTTATATCGTCTATTTTCAGATCTATGTATCTACCGCCTCCATAAGTTTCCTCCCCATTGGTGTCATCCGTAAAAGGTAGGAATAAATAGTTCTTGTATTTAGGATGCCGCATACTCGCGATATTGCGATAGATGTTCAACTGACGTTCTATTCCATGCATTGTAAAAAAGAGGGTTCCATAATGATAGAACTCTTTTTTCTTACCACTAGATGTAGGGATTTCAAGACTGCTCTTTGCTTCAGCGGCTTTAAACTGGGCCGTAACGGAATAGCTTGAATCCATTTCAAAGTAGGACAATTCTTCAATATTGAGTACCGCCTTATCTTCTATGCGACTGTCTCGTTGTTCTGCTCGTTCTTGCTGTATCTGCTCTTTTAATTGAGGACTTATTTTTCCTTTGGCTGTAGCCAAATTTTTAGAACTATTACAGCTTATCAAAGCCATAATGGATAGTATGCAGATGAGCCTCATTTTAAAATTTGTTGGCTCCAGTAAACAATCGATTCCATCGTATGCCATTAAAGATGCTACCATTTTTAGTAGAGAACCATATAAATAATGGCTTACCTACGATGTGGTCATGCGGTACAAAACCCCATGCCCTAGAGTCTTCTGAGTTATGTCGATTATCACCCATCGCCCAGTAGTAATCTTGCTTAAAGGTGTATTCAGTAATCGGTTTTCCGTTTACGATGTACTGACCATTTTTCTCCTCATAACTTTCATTGCCTTCGTACACATTGATCACTCTGCGGTAGAGTGCGATGTTCTGAGGGGTAAGGCTGACCGTCTCTCCGGCCTTGGGAATCCATATAGGGCCATAATTGTCTACTGACCATCTCCCGAAATTTTTAGGATCATGTGGGAATAATTGTAGCGGCTCTACTTTCTGTGGATGAGGAGTGATGATGACATTGGGGTCGATCTCTTTCATTTTTTCTACTTGCAGATCAGTAAGGAAGTAGCCGTAATTTCCTCCTGCCTTATCCGCATCCGTTATGCCATGTTTTTCTAGTGCTTTAAAGTTAATGTTGGCATTAGAAAACTGTACTCTATATAGGAACTGTGTTTCCTTAGGATTCTGAACTTTGACCCCATCGATATACACTTGTTTATTACGTATCTGCAAGGTGTCTCCAGCCTTTGCGATACATCTCTTTATATAATGATCCTTTTTGTCTATCGGTCTTGTGATGTATTGCTTCTTCTTGATCATCGTACGTAGTTCGGGATCACTAGAAGTATATGCTTGCTGATCTCTCATTACCTGGTTTACCGTATATGGTCTACGTTTAGTGACAAATACACTGTCTCCCACAGGCCAGTTAAATACGATAGGATCATTATTAGTGATGGTCTCTAAAGCAGGCAATCTGTAATAAGGTAGAGAGGGCTTTTTAAAATAACTTTCGCCCCCGACGATCGGCACTCTGTTGTGTAATAGGGGTAGCATAGCTATCGTCTGAGGAGTACGGATACCGTAATGAGCCTTAGATACAAATAAGAAATCACCGACGAGGAGAGAGCCTTCCATAGAAGGTGTAGGAATCACATATGCTTCTATCAAAAACATGCGGATAAATGCCGCTGCAAATACTGCAAATATGATCGATTCTGTCCACTCTCTTCCCCAGGTTTTACGGTATTTATTTTGTCTCTGTAATTTTTTTACTAGTGCGGTTTCTCCATTTTCAGAGGCCGTTCTGAGTTGGTTCATAAAGTCTGCCTCTTGTGTTAAGACAGGGCCTTCATACTTAGCATCTGACATAGCAAGTGGTATAAAACTCAATGGAGTTAGGACCACCGCCAAGAAACTATCAAAGAATTTAAACTTTCCGAAACTTCTCACCATATCTACACATAAGCCTGCATAGATAAATATGCCTACTATGGGAACGAAGATTAATGCTGCCCACCATGATGGTCTTCCTACGATCTTGCACCATTCTACAAAATTGAGTACTGGAACGAGGCCTTTCCAGGCATCTACACCTGCTTTAGGAAACAGAAAATAAAGGGATACCGAGGTGAGTATATAAATTACGATGAAGCTTGTTAAAACTGCCATTAATGTTTTTCTTTTTAATAGAGTGTAAAGATATATAAGAGACTAAGTATTAAAGACTCTATTTATACTAGTGATTACTTATTTTCGATTAATCCAACCTCATAATATGCACATGTGGTCACAAAGTTTCTTAAATATGGAATAGCTGATATAATCCCGAGCTGTTTTCTTGGCTTTAAGCCAAATTTATATTTGTATATCGGATTAGTCAAAAAGTGCTTTTTTTGTAGGATGGTGTAACCCGTATTTTTTAATAATTTCTCGAAGTGTTCAATAGTAAGGCCTGTGTCGATCAGTTCGAGCAGTTCTTGTATCTGTTCAGGACGCTGATTTCTCAATAGCCATTTATATAAAGGTCTCGGTAGTAAATGGATGTAGGGTAGTTTGGTAATCTTAGAATTGGTGATTTGCTGATGTCCACCAAAGGGCATATACCATGGCGGAAACCCAAAGAATACAGAACCTCCAGGAGCCAAAAATGCCCTAAGATGTTTCAAGAATGACTCCTGATCTGGAATATGTTCGATAACATCCTTTAAGATTATGAGATCAAATTTGTGGTCTAGATCTTTTTCAGGATCTATATCGTAGATGTTTTTTACGATAAATTCAATTTTGCCCGTTTTGGGTAATGTCTTGTAAAAAGCCTCAGCTATTTTTATCCGAGAAGGGGAGAGTTCTATTCCGAGACAGTCATGCCCATTTTCATAAAACGCCTTCAATACACCAGCTTCGCCACAGCCTATTTCTAGGATTTTACGGGGGTTATTTGCTTTATTCTGATTGAGAAAAGGTATAATATACTCTTTGGCTGTCTTATACTGATAGTCGAAGTAGATCGACTTATCTTTTTGAAAATCAAACATCTAGTACATCTTTCATTGTGAAAAGCCCTTTTTTATCTGCAATATACTCTGCAGCCAGCAATGCTCCGAGTGCAAAACCATCTCTGCCATAAGCCTCATGGTGCAAACTGATCATATCTATGGAAGATCGATACTGGATAGTATGTGTTCCTGCAACGTTTTCTTCCCGTTTTGCCTTGATCGTGATTTTTTGCTCAGCATCATTATCCAGATTCCAGCCCGAATATCTCTGCGTATTCTGGTCTATGATGCCTTTGGCCAATGTAATGGCTGTACCGCTAGGTGCATCTTTCTTTTCTGTATGATGGATTTCTTCGATATCTATATGATAGTCTTCGTTTTTGCCTAGTAGGCGAGCAAGTCGATTATTTAGATCAAAAAGCACATTGACCCCTAAACTAAAATTAGATGCATACAGGAAGCTTCCCGAATTACTCAGTACTCTTTGTTGGACCTCATCTAAATGATCTAGCCATCCAGTGGACCCTGAAATCACAGGTGTGTCGTTGTCAATGCACAATAATATGTTCTCGTAAGCGGATTCTGGATTTGTAAACTCAATAGCGACATCGCATAATGCTAGATTTTCAGCATTTAAGTCTTCTACATTGTTTCGAGCTATTTTGAAAGCAATTGTGTGCCCTTTTTTAAGTGCTTGCTGCTCTATCGCTTTTCCCATTTTACCATAGCCTATAATGCCGATTCTCATATTTTCGTCCTTATATTAAAATAATTCTAATTTGTAAATTTAAGACTAACAAGTATTAATTCTTTATTGAGGCAAATAAACTTTGCAGAGAAATATAATTCTCTATTTTTGTCCTATAACCCATGAACTTAGTCCAACTGTTTAATTTACCCCATAATAATCAATGAGCTGGTTTAAAAGACTCAAAGACGGAATACAAACGGCCACTAAGTTTAAGAAAGAAGCTCCAGATGGCCTGTGGCATAAGTGCAAAGATTGCCAGTCTGCCAATACGTATAAAGAACTTAAAGAGAATTTCTTTATTTGTCCTAAATGTGATTATCACGTTAGGATAGGATCGTATGATTATTTTGATATCATCTTTGACGGAAAGTATAAAGAGATATACAAAGAATACGTCGCCAAAGACTTCCTTAAGTTTAAAGATCTCAAACCCTATTCGTCCCGATTAAAAAAGGCAAAAGAAAAGACAGACCTCACAGATGCGATCACAGTAGCTGTAGGTAAAGTCAATAAGAAAAGTCTAGTCATCGCGGCTATGGACTTCAGTTTTATAGGTGGGTCTATGGGATCTGTCGTGGGAGAGAAAATTTCGAAGGCGGTAGATCATGCGATGGAAAATGGTATTCCACTCATGATAATATCTAAGTCTGGTGGAGCGAGAATGATGGAATCTGCATTTTCGTTAATGCAAATGGCCAAAACATCTGCAAAATTAGCCATGCTTTCTAAGGCAGGAATACCTTATTTTAGTTTTTTAACGGATCCTACGACTGGAGGGGTTACGGCCTCTTATGCCATGTTAGGAGATATAAATTTTGCTGAACCTAAGGCTTTGATCGGATTTGCTGGACCACGTGTTATCAAGGAAACCATAAAGAAAGATTTACCTGAAGGTTTCCAACGTTCAGAGTTTCTGATGGAACATGGATTCTTAGATTTTATTGTAGATCGTAGAAACCTCAGAGAGCGGATCGATGAAATGTTAGCGATATTTAAACCTCCTGTAAGTTCGTAGTATTTGTATTCTAGTCGATTATAAATAGAATGAACTCCTTTTCTAATGGATTGAGTTCGTCTTTCATATCACTAAAGAGGCTTTTGCCTGTTTTAAGGTAGAACTCCATAAAATTGGTCTTACGTTCCTGAAGGCTTCCATTAGGGAAGAGATGGTTCTGTAATTTCTGGATACGATTAAGATTTACCTCTTCTTTTTGTTTGAAAAATTTAATCAATTTGCTTTCAAGCATTTCAAATGATTTTTTATTCTTTTGGGCTTCAGCCAAAACCGATTTCCCGATAGAGGCATCTATTTTGGAAACTTCCTCAGCCATACGAGCATAAATAGATTCCGCTTCTTGCTTTCCTTGGATTAAGCTATTAGGGAGCTTGTTTTCTGTCAAGGCATACAACTTATTGATGCGGTCTGTGTCCAGTGCGATCTGATTTATACTAAAGCCGAGGTCTTGCCACTGCTTTGCTTTTTTGGTATCGATGATTCCTGCAGAATTTCTGCGGAGGAGTATAGGGTAGGAAATATTAGCAGCAGCAAATTGTGTTTTTCGCTCTAACCAATACGCAATTTCTCCACCACCACCTATGTAAGCGAGGTTAGGAAGTATGCTTTCTTGGTACAGAGGTCGCATGATTACATTGGGGCTGAAACGTTCTGGATGCTTATCTATCTCGTCCAGTATTTGCTCTTTTGTAAAGGAGAGATCTGTGTCGAGTACATGAAAAAC